>JBKHCQ010000001.1:0-38303 GCA_046541755.1 Anaerolineales bacterium
TGCACGGGCGGCGGCCCCGATGGCGCGGCTCCTTCTGGCGCGGACGGGGACATCTCGCCGCCGAAGACCTCCATCCACTGCGCGACTTCATCATAAGAGAGCTGCGCTTCAGTCTCCTTTTTGATGGTGAGCGGCTGCTGTGGCTTGGCCTGGGGCCGACGCGGCGGCTTCTTCTTGAGATCCGGCGGCGGTGGGCCGGCGCTCTTGGCCTCCCCGAAAATCTCCAACCAGGCGGCCACCTCGGTGTCGGAGACTGCGTCGGGCTTTTCCTTGGATTGCGATGCGGTGGGTTTGGGGGATGGCGGCGCCAGATCGCGGGTTTTCTCCCCCTCGGATTTGCCCATCTGCGCGCCGATAGTGCTCGAAATGCCTGGTCGTCGCCTTCCTCGCCGGCGTCGCGTGCGCCCCGAGAGCGGGCGCGGTTCTGGATATTCGGGAAAGCCATCCTCCTCTGTTTCCGGCGCCTCTGACAGAGATTCAAAGACATCTAACCAATAGGAGACATCATCGGCGGAGATTTTTTGCGGCTTCTCCGATCTCTGCTCGGCCGGCGGCGCGTTCAACGCCTCGGCGAACTCCTGGGAAGTCATCGCGCGGGCGTCGACCCTCGCGGCGGCATTCAGCACCTCGTGATCCGAGGAGACCACCGTCCAATTGCCCGGATCGGGCAGGCGTTGGAGCCGCTCGCGGATGATGCTATCGGCGTTGGTGTAGCCGCGCGCGGCGAAGACCACCTCCAACCCGCCGCGCGAAAGCTCGCGCGATGGCCCGCCGGGAATCCCGCCATCGAAGACGACCACCGCCTGCCGATCCTCGCGCCACGCCCAGAGACGCAGTCGCATCAGCAACTTGACCTCGTCGTGGGGATCGGCCAGATCGATATCCGGCAACATCGCGATCACATTATGGCCATCGATCAAAAAAGGCATACGCGCCCTACATCCATCTAATCCACTCCTTTAACTTTGGGGCCGCGTCCTATTGTCGCCGCTAATATCGCTGCCCCTAGCGCTCTTCGATATGGTAACAGCCTTGATTGGAAAAGCAAGGCTGCGCCATAAACTAGATTATAATCTAACTTTTTGCGTTTGGTTGACGTAATTATGGCCCATGTTATAATGTTAAATCGTTTAGATCGGATTAAGTAAACTCTCGATCTTAACTTTTACGCTATTAATTACTGTGTATATCATTTGTCGTACAGATCATCTCTTGCGCGTCGATCCTCTCATGCCCACGTGGTATTATTTGTATTCTGCTGATGTGTTTTTATTAGAAAAAAAGCTGAAAAAAAGGAATGTCTGAGGATCTATTTGTCTGTAGGCGTGGGGATAACGTTGGTTAGAGGCTGTCATCGTGGGTTTTCGAAGCAGAACGATAGGGAAAAACGCCTTAGATGCCCCAGAGCGTGCTTATCCAAGTTCAAGGCAAACGAAGTGGGGTTGATGCGCGTGTTAAAGGGCCTACCCCACAACCTTGTGCATCTCAGACATCTTGGAACTGCTTCGTTTGCCCATCGTCGACGACATTTTAAGGTCGATACTATAAAGAGATAGAATGGTCGCCCAGGAGGGAAGGGAACAGGATGTCAGTAGCTGATCTTGGAGTCAAATCGTATGCGCGTATTCCGAGTGCTTTGCCGCTCCCGGGACTGGTGGAAGTACAAGTCCAGTCCTATAATTGGTTGCTTAAGGAGGGGATTAAGCAGCTTTTTGATGAGGTGTCGCCCATCGAAAGCTTCAATGGGACCTTAAGTCTTTACTTACCCGGCCACAAAGCAGAGGAGGCCGGGTTTGATCTGAATTACCGCTTTGACGAGCCAAAATACACGCGCCAGGAGTGTGTGGATCGAGATCTCACCTACTCTATTCCATTGCACGTAGATGTCGCGCTGGTCAATCGTAAGACCAGCGAGATCATTCAACAGGAAATTTTCATGGGGGATTTTCCTCTTATGACCCAAGACGCTACCTTTGTCATCAACGGCACCGAGCGCGTCGTGGTCAGTCAGCTTATTCGCTCCCCCAGCGTCTATTTCGATTTGGAAATGGATAAGGGCCGTCGTCTGGCCAGCGCCAAGATGATCCCCGACCGGGGGGCGTGGATGCAATTTGAGACCCGGAAGTCGGGCTATTTGGTGCTGCGCTTCAATCGGAAGCGTACTATCCCGGTGACGATCTTCCTCCGCGCGTTGGCGGCGGTGGAGGATGAGTTGCACAGCGATGTTCTTTCAGAGGGCACCGATGAAGAGCTGTTGGAGCTTTTTGGGGAAGCTGACAACGATCCTGATAACCCCTGGATCCCCAACACGATTCGGCAAGAGCCAACGTGGGAGATGAAGGCAAATCGGCCCATCGCCGAAGAGGCGCTCATCGAGTTTTACCGCCGGATGCGGCCTGGTGATCCGCCCACGTTGGATAATGCGCAGGAATACCTGGTCTCGCAGCTCTTCGACCCTCAACGCTACAACTTGCAGCGGGTTGGGCGCTATAAGCTCAACCAACGGATGCAGCTCAATATCCCAATGTCGGTGCGCACGCTCACCAAAGAAGATGTGGTAGCGATTGTTCGTCGTATGATCCACATCAATAACGGCGTCGCCGGCCCGGATGATATGGATCATCTGGGTAATCGGCGCGTCAAGACGATGGGGGAGTTGGTGCAAGCCAAGATCCGCGTCGGCATCGTACGGATGGTCCGCGTCGTCAAAGAGCGAATGAGCATCCGCGATCAATCGCCGACGCCCGTGAACCTGATCAACATTCGCCCCGTCGTCGCCGTCGTGCGGCAATTCTTTGGGTCGAGTCAACTCTCCCAATTTATGGAACAGACCAACCCCCTTTCGAGCCTCACGCACAAGCGAACCCTGTCGGCGCTGGGGCCAGGCGGGTTGCGCCGTGAGCGCGCCGGCTTCGATGTCCGGGACGTGCATCACAGCCACTATGGGCGCATCTGCCCCATCGAGACGCCGGAGGGGCCGAACATCGGTCTGATCGGGCGCTTGGCCGCGTTCGCGCGCGTCAATGATCTGGGATTTGTGGAGACGCCCTACCGGCGCGTCATCCGCGTAGTACAGAACTCGGCGCCGCAACTGGAGGGCGAAGTTCTGCGCGACGATGTGCGTGATCCCGACTCCGACGAAGTGGTGGCCGCGGCGGGCGTCAAGATCACAGCGGAATTAGCTGAGGAGATTGCGGCGTTGCCGTTGAAAGATCCAATCAAAGTGGCGCCGCGCGTCACGGATGAGGTCGTTTATCTCTCGGCGGATCGCGAGGAACCGTATGTCATCGCCCAAGCAAACGCTATCTTGGATGATGCGGGATACTTTGTTGAGGGGCGTGTTCCGGCGCGCTATGGCGATCAATTTATGTTCGCTGCCCCGACGCGCATCGACTACATTGACGTCGCCCCGATCCAGATCGTGGGCATTGCGGCGGCGTTGATCCCCTTCTTGGAGCATGATGACGCGAACCGCGCCCTGATGGGATCCAACATGCAGCGGCAGGCCGTGCCATTGGTGCGTCCGGATGCGCCCATTGTCGGGACGGGCATTGAGCGCCCGGCGGCGGAAAACTCCGGTCTGGTCTTCTTGGCGGAGAGGGATGGTGTCGTCATCAGCTCCACCGGCGAGCGCGTCATTGTCCGCTACGATGATGGCGAGGTCGGCGCCTACGAGCTGTACAAATACGCGCGCTCGAATCAGAGCACGTGCATCGATCAGCGTGCGGTCGTAACCAAGGGGCAGCGGGTCAAGAAAGGCGATGTGCTCGTCGATAGTTCCTCTACCGAGGGCGGCAATCTGGCTCTGGGGCAGAACGTGTTGGTCGCTTTTATGTCGTGGGAGGGCGGCAACTACGAGGACGCGATTCTTCTAAGTGAGAATATGGTGCGCGAAGATCGCTTCTCCTCGGTTCACATCGACGAGTATGAACTGGTCGCTCGCGATACCAAATTAGGGCCGGAAGAGGTAACCCGCGAGATCCCCAACGTCTCGGATGATGTCTTGCGAGAGTTGGACGAGGAGGGCGTCATTCGCGTCGGCGCGGAAGTCGGGCCGCTGGACATTCTGGTTGGCAAGATCACGCCAAAGGGCGAGAAGGAGTTGACTCCCGAAGAGAAACTCTTGCGGGCGATCTTTGGCGAAAAGCTTCGCGATGTGAAGGATACCAGTTTACGAATGCCGCACGGCGCGTATGGTAAAGTTGTGGATGTCAAGGTCTTTGATCGCGAGGAGTATCGCGATCTGCCCGCCGGCGTAGAAGAGGTCGTGCGCATCAACGTCGCGCAGCGTCGTAAGATCACGGCGGGCGATAAGATGGCCGGCCGGCACGGCAATAAGGGTGTCATCTCTAAAATCGTGCCGATCGAGGATATGCCTTATTTGGAAGATGGCACGCCGGTCGATGTCATCCTCAACCCCTTGGGGGTGCCGGGGCGGATGAACATCGGGCAGGTACTGGAGACCCACCTGGGCTGGGCGGCGGCTCGTCTGGGCTTCCGAACCATTTCGCCCGTCTTCGACGGCGCCAATGAGGAGGAAATTGCCGCCGAGTTGGCCCGCGCTTGGCTTATTGATCGCGCGTGGGCGGATGTTGGCGAGCGGGCCTGGACGTGGCTCCGAGCGCAGGATTATGATCTGGAAACGTTGCGCGATGACGAGGAAGCGCGCTTGCTCTACATCATGTCGTGGCTGGCGCCGGAAGGCTATAACATCAATCGCCTGCGATATGACCGCATTTATGCGCGGCGCTCTGTATTGCGCGAGTGGCTGCGGGATCGCGGCTACGATCCGGATGAAATTCTCTGCTTCGAGGATGATGACCGGCCTCATCGCGAGCGTCAGCGTGTGGATGAGAAGGCGCAGGTTGTCTGTCTGCGATTATGGCTAGAGGAACACGGTCAAGAGGTCGCGGATCTTTCTGATGAAGAGGCCGCCTACGAGGCCACGACCTACGGTCTCGAGCACGACGCGCCCCTCCCGACGTTGGGCAAGATGCGTCTCTACGATGGGAAGACAGGAAAACCCTTTGATCTTCCGGTCACCGTGGGGATCATTTATATGCTCAAGTTAGCCCATATGGTGGAGGACAAGGTCCATACCCGATCCACGGGGCCTTACTCCTTGGTTACCCAACAACCGTTGGGCGGCAAGGCGCAATTTGGGGGTCAGCGTTTTGGCGAGATGGAGGTCTGGGCCTTAGAAGCTTATGGCGCGGCTTACATCCTTCAGGAAATGCTGACGATCAAATCGGATGATGTGCAAGGGCGGGTTAAGGCTTACGAATCGATTGTTAAGGGCCTGCCCATTGAAGAGCCGGGTATTCCCGCTTCTTTCAAGGTGTTGGTCAAGGAATTGCAAAGCCTGGCTCTGTCTGTTGAGGCCGTGACCGACTCTGGAGAAATCTTGCGCTTTGGCCGCGAAGAGCGTCAAGCCAAAATCCCCAAGCTGGGGATGGGATTATTGGGACTGGCTCCCGAAGAGCAATGAATTGTTCTGGAAGGCGCTTGGGTGAATAAGATTCCCATTAGGTTGACCTTTTACAGTTCCATGGTAGAATTTACTTTCGCATGAGGGATGGCGGCTACTAACCCCGCCATCGACAGGTGAAGAGATTTTGGTCGACAAGCAAGGAGGCCATCATGGTTAGATGGCCTCCTTTTGAGTAAAACGACTCTTTTAGTAGGAGGAGAAAGTTGCCCACCATTAATCAATTGGTTCGTAAGGGACGTAAGCCGAAAGAGAAGAAGTCTAAGGCGCCGGCGTTACTCTACAACTACAACACACTTAAGGGAAAGCGCGTGCGCGTTCAAGAGGGAAACCCTCAAAAGCGGGGTGTTTGTACCGTGGTTCGGACCATGACGCCGAAGAAGCCGAATTCTGCGCTGCGTAAAATCGCGCGGGTTCGACTCTCCAATCGTATCGAGGTGACTGCCTATATCCCCGGCGAGGGGCATAATTTGCAGGAACACTCGGTTGTATTGGTTCGCGGCGGACGTGTGAAGGATCTTCCGGGCGTGCGTTACCACATCGTCCGGGGTGCATTGGATGCGACCGGTGTTGATGGTCGTAGTCAGCGTCGTTCTAAGTATGGGACCAAGAAGCCCAAGTAAGACTGATAGGATAGAGTGAGATTATGCCAAGGCGTTATCGTCCACCCAAACGAGAAATTCCACCTGATATTCGTTATCATAGCGTTTTAATCGAACGTTTTATCAACCGTATGATGTACGGTGGTAAGAAGAATGTAGCGCGTCGTGTGATGTATGATGCGATGGACATCATGGAAGCGCGCGCGGGGAAACCCCCGCTAGAGGTCTTCGAGGCCGCCGTACAAAATGTAATGCCCCCGGTCGAGGTTAAGCCGCGCCGGGTCGGCGGAGCCACCTACCAGATTCCGGTTGAGGTGCCGCGTTACCGCCAAGTTTCGCTGGCGATCCGCTGGTTGTTAGCGGCGGCGCGTAGTCGTGGCGGGCATGACATGGTTGATAAGCTGGCGGCAGAATTGCTAGATGCCTCTGAGGAGCGCGGCGCGGCTGTGCGACGTCGTGAGGAAACTCTGCGGATGGCAGAAGCAAACCGCGCATTTGCTCATTTGCGTTGGTAAGTTGTTAGAATTGCTATCGCTGGATGAGATTGAATTCTATCGAGGTCGCTAGCGATGGCTGAAGTTGTACATTCACTTGAGAATATTCGTAATATTGGGATTATTGCCCACATTGATGCGGGCAAGACGACCACCACGGAGCGCATCCTATATTACACGGGACGCACCTACCGCTTAGGCAGCGTTGATGAGGGGACGACCGTCACCGATTGGATGAAGCAGGAACGCGAACGGGGGATTACGATTACATCGGCCGCCGTGACCTGTTTTTGGCGTGATTGTCAGATCAACATCGTGGACACGCCGGGCCACATCGATTTTACCGCCGAAGTGCAGCGTAGTCTGCGAGTATTGGATGGCGGCGTGGTGGTTTTTGACGGCACGGCTGGCGTCGAGCCGCAGTCGGAGACGGTATGGCGGCAGGCGCAGGCATTTAAGGTGCCCCTCGTTGCGTTCGTGAATAAGATGGACAAGCTGGGGGCGGATTTTGCCCACGCGGTGAGTACCATCCGCGAGCGCCTGAAGGCGAACCCCGTGCCGATCCAATGGCCCATCGGCGCCGAGTCTAGTTTTCGAGGGATCGTGGACTTGCTGGCCTGGGAGGCTGTTATCTGGGATGACGATTTGGGACAGAACCCACGGAAGGTGGAGGTTCCCGAATCTGTGGCTGAAGAAGCGCAACAAGCGCGTGAAGCTGCTCTAGAAGCGATCGTCGAGACTGATGATGACCTGATGTTGCGTTATCTGGAGGGGGAAGATATTCCCGCTGAGGATTTACGCCGTGCGTTGCGCGGCGCCACAATTATCGGGCGAATTCAGCCTGTTTTGTGCGGGTCAGCATTACGCAACAAAGGAATTCAGCCGTTGCTGGATGCGGTGGTGGATTTTTTGCCCTCGCCGTTGGAGGTTCCTCCGATCAAGGGGCGAAATCCTAAGAAAGATTGCATCGAGGAACGGGAAGCGGATCCTGATGGGCCGCTGGCAGCTCTGGTCTTTAAAATTACGACGGATGCGTATGCGGGACGATTAGGGTACTTTCGTGTGTACTCGGGTAAGATACAACGCGGCAACGTCTACATAAACCCGGTCAAGAATGTCCGAGAGCGCATTCCGCGGTTACTGCGGATGTTCGCCGATCACCGCGAGGAAGTCGATGTGCTACGCGCGGGCGATATCGGGGCCACGGTAGGGCTGAAAGAGACCTTTACCGGGGATACTTTGAGCGCGATGCACGCGCCGATTGTGTTGGAATCCATCCGCTTCCCAGATCCGGTGATCTCCGTAGCGGTCGAGCCGAAGACGCTCGCCGATCAGGATCGTCTAAACGAGGCGCTAGGGCGGTTGTCGGAGGAAGATCCCACGTTCCGCGTCCAACAAGATGAGGCCACAGGCCAGACAATCATCTCTGGGATGGGCGAATTACATCTGGACATCTTGGTGGATCGGATGTTGCGCGAGTTCAACGTCCAGGCCAACGTGGGGAAGCGCCGCGTGGCTTATAAAGAGACTGTCACTAAAACTGAGTGGGCCGACATCGAATTTAACCGGATGCTGGGCGGCAAAATCCAGTATGCGCGAGTTGTACTGGAGGTTCGACCGGCAGATGATGAGAGTGAAAATCACTTTGTGAATGCGCTGCAACCGGATACATTGCCGGAAGAATATATCGCGGCCATCGAAAATGGGGTGATGGACTCTCTGGAAAGTGGCTTTCTGGCCGGTTACCCTTTAGTGGGTTTAGTGATCCGCTTAGTTGATGCCAAGATGGATCCTAACAGCTCATCACCCATCGCCTTCGAGGCCGCGGCAGTTCAAGCCCTACGCATAGCTGTGGAATCGGCGTCTCCGGTGTTGTTAGAGCCGGTGATGGATCTGGAGGTTGTCGTTCCGGAAGGATTTGTGGGTGAGGTGATGGGCGATTTGAATGCTCGCGGCGCGGATATTCAAAAGATGGAAATGCGTCCGAGCGGGGGGCAAGCTGTGCGAGCTTATGCTCCTTTGTCCCAATTATTCGGGTACGCCACCGACTTGCGAAGTGCGACGCAGGGACGGGGTACATTTACGATGGAATTCCACCACTATGCACCGGTGGATTCTCGACAGATGGATGCCATTTTATATGGCGCATAACTCATAAGATAAGTGATAATCAGCTTTACTTAAAATTCAAAAGGAGAAGTGGAGAATGGCTAAGGAGACTTTTGAGCGCACGAAGCCCCATGTCAATGTTGGCACCATTGGACACATTGATCACGGCAAAACGACGCTGACCGCTGCAATTACCCGCACGTTGGCCCTCAAAGGATGGGCGGACTTCCGGGGATATGATGATGTCGCAAAAGCTGACGCGAAGATGTTCCGTCGGGATGCGACCAAGATCTTGACCGTGGCGATTTCCCACGTCGAGTACGAGACGGAAAACCGTCACTACGCGCACGTGGATTGCCCCGGACACCGCGACTACATCAAAAACATGATCACCGGTGCGGCGCAGATGGACGGCGCGATCCTGGTTGTGTCCGCGGTCGACGGGCCGATGCCTCAGACTCGCGAACACATCTTGTTGGCGCGTCAGGTTGAGGTCCCCGCAATTGTGGTCTTCTTGAACAAGGTCGATTTGATGGATGACCCAGAGCTATTGGAGCTGGTCGACCTGGAGATTCGCGAGCTGTTGAGCAGCTATCAGTTCCCCGGCGACGAGACCCCCATTGTGCAAGGGTCAGCGTTAAAAGCACTGAATTGCGAGGATGATGACCCCGACGCCGAACCCTATCAGCCGATTTGGGAGCTGATGCGGGTGGTGGATGAGTACATCCCCACGCCCGAACGCGACGAGGACAAGCCCTTCTTAATGCCCATCGAGGACGTCTTCTCGATCAAGGGACGTGGTACGGTGGTCACCGGGCGCGTTACCCGTGGTACGATGCGACCCAATACACCAGTTGAGATCGTGGGCTTGAACGAGGACCCCATCTCGACCGTGGTGACATCCATGGAGATGTTCCACAAAATCTTGGAAGAAGTGCGCGCAGGCGATAATGCCGGCTTGCTCTTGCGAGGTGTTGGTAAGGATGAAGTGGGCCGTGGTATGGTGGTTGCTAAACCTGGGTCCATCCATGCGAAGCGGAAGTTTGAGGCCGAGGTCTACGTCCTGCAGAAGGACGAGGGCGGACGGCACAAACCCTTCTTCACGGGATACAAGCCGCAGTTCTACATCGGTACAATGGATGTGACCGGTGAGGTAACCTTGTCAGAGGATGTGAAGATGGTGATGCCTGGGGATAACACGATGATGAAGGTCGAGTTAATCACCCCGGTGGCGCTTGAGGCTGGTTCCCGATTCGCGATCCGTGAAGGTGGCCTGACCGTTGGCGCTGGCGTTATCACCAGAGTAATCGAGTAGCCCGTTCTAAATCAGGTGGTTTATGACAAAACAACGGATTCGTATTCGGCTCAAAGCCTATGATCATCGGATTCTAGATGAATCCGCTCGGCGTATCGTCGAGGCGGCGGAGCGCACTGGCGCACGGGTTGCTGGCCCAGTTCCACTGCCGACCAAGATTGAGCGCTTTACGGTGCGACGTTCTCCATTTATCGATAAGGACAGTCACGAGCACTTCGAAATCCGCACGCATAAGCGTTTAATCGATATTCAAGAGCCGGATTCGAAAACTATTGATACCCTGATGCGGCTGAACATGCCCGCCGGGGTTGACATCGAGATTAAGCTGTAAACGCTTAGGGCTAAGGAGAAGCTAACTTTCCCATTTGGAAATCTGCATGTAGTCGTAAAACCGGGTAAGTTATTTACTGCGCACTCCTTAGCTACGAGAAAATCAATACCGCTTTTAGGTTGCTTGATCTTACCCCCCTGGTCTTGAACTTGCCGTTATTGGGGTTTGGGCCAGGGGGGTAGTGTGAGCGGTAAACTTAGGCCTAACCAGGTGAATTCTTTGTACAATAAACAGGCCAGGATTTGATGTTCAAGCCTGTTAGTTGTAGCTCTATCACGATAGGGATGATGCGACGTTAATCAATAAACGGTCGTTGGCAGTCCCTCGGAGGTAAATGATTTATGAGAGGTATTTTAGGTAAGAAGGTCGGAATGACCCAGGTTTTCCAGGAAGACGGCTCGGCCGTGCCGGTCACCGTAATCGAAGCCGGGCCGTGTTATGTGACCCAGGTTCGTACCGAAGAGCGTGATGGTTATCGCGCGGTTCAACTCGGATACGAGTTGGCTAAAGAGAAGCACCTCACGAAGGGGCAACTGGGCCACTTGGATCAAGCTGGCGTTTCCCCGCTGCGCTATCTGCGCGAAATACGAATTCGCGAGGATGAGGCTTTCGAGTTAGGGCAGGAGGTGCTGGTAGATATTTTCGAACCGGGTGAGCGAGTAGATGTAGTAGGTAAATCGAAGGGGCGTGGTTTTGCAGGCGTTGTGAAGCGTTATGGCTTCGCTGGCGGCCCTAAAACCCATGGCCAATCTGATCGTCATCGTGCGCCAGGCTCCATCGGCGCGTGCGCGTCACCGGGCCGGGTTTGGAAGGGACAGCGCATGCCGGGCCGGATGGGCGGCAAGCGTGTGACCTCGCAGAATATCGAGGTTGTCTTGGTGGACCCGGATCGCAACCTTCTGGCCGTCAAGGGCAGTGTGCCCGGCCCGAAGGGGGGCTTCGTGATCGTCAAAGAAGCTCGAAAGCAACGGGTTCGAAAGGGAGGTATTAAGTAGCCATGCGGGTAGCAGTAATGAATATGCAAGGCGAACAAGTAGACGAGATTGAACTGCACGCTGATATCTTTGAGGCGACCGTCAATGTGCCCTTAATGCATCAAGCTATGGTTCGTCAATTGGCGAATCAGCGCGCCGGTACCCACAAGACGAAGACGCGAAGCGAGAACAACCGTTCCAAGTCCAAGTGGTATCGGCAGAAGGGAACAGGGCGCGCCCGGCACGGCAGCCGGAATGCTCCTATCTTCGTAGGCGGCGGTATCGCCCATGGGCCGATGCCGCGCAGCTACGATAAGAAGATGCCGCGCAAGATGCGACGCGCTGCGTTACGTTCAGCGTTGTCCGTCAAAGCTGCGGAGCAAGAAATGATCGTGGTGGATAATCTGACAATGCCGGCGCCTAAGACCAAGGAAATGGTTCGGGTGTTGAAGAACTTAGCGGCATCTGACAAGAAAGTCCTCATCCTGTTGCCAGATGCCAACGAGTCGGTTGAGTTATCGGGGCGGAACTTGCCCAATGTGAATATATTGCGCGCTCAATACTTGAATATTCGAGACCTGTTGGTCGCTGATTTGGTCATCGTGCCGTTGAGTGCCTTAGAAGTCATTGAATCGTTCTTGGGCCGGGCGGCCTAATGAGGTTGACGATTTATTGAGAGGAAGCGCTATGGATATTTATGACGTGATTATACGACCAATAGTGTCGGAGAAGATATATAGACAACTGGAGCTGGGAAAGTACAGCTTTGAGGTCCATCATCGGGCGAACAAGCGAAAGGTTAAGCAGGCAGTGGAGCAGATCTACGACGTACACGTCGAGTCTGTGAATGTGATGAATATGCCTGCGAAGACCAGCCGCTCGCGATATCGCTCGCCATGGAAGAAAGCGATTGTGACCCTGGCCCCAGGTGATCGGATTGAGGAGTTGGAGGCGTAACAATGGGGATTAAGAAGTATCGGCCCACGTCTCCTGGTCGTCGTTGGATGACCGGGCAGACATTTGATGAGATTACGCGCACCAAGCCAGAGAAGAGCCTGCTACGACCGCTGAAAAAGAAAGCTGGACGCAACGCCTATGGACGGATTACGGTTCGGCACCGAGGCGGCGGTCACGCGCGCCAATATCGACTGATCGATTTCAAACGTGATAAGTTGGATGTGCCGGGGACGGTTAAATCGATAGAATACGATCCCAACCGCTCCGCCCGTATCGCCTTGATAGCCTACGCGGATGGCGAAAAGCGCTACATCTTGGCCCCGTTAGGTTTGAAGGTGAGCGACACCATCATTAGCTCGAAAAATGACATCGAATCGCATGTCGGTAATGCGATGCCTTTGATGAGAATTCCCACGGGCACGATGGTCCACAACGTAGAGCTACATCCCGGTCAGGGTGGACAGTTGGTGCGTGCGGCGGGGACGGCAGCTCAAATCTCTGCGAAAGAGGGAGATTATGTGACCCTCCGGCTACCTAGCACGGAACTGCGATTGGTGCGCAAAGAGTGTATGGCGACGATTGGTCAGGTAGGCAATGTTGATCACGCTAACGTGAAGTTGGGCAAGGCCGGACGCAAACGTTGGTTGGGTTGGCGACCTACAGTCCGTGGTTCGGCTATGTCGCCTCGCGACCATCCACATGGTGGTGGGGAGGGCCGTTCTCCGATTGGCATGCCTGGTCCTAAATCGCCGTGGGGTTGGCGCACGCTTGGTCGCAAAACGCGCCATAACCGCGCGACGGATAAATATATTGTCCGCCGGCGACGAACTGGTCGTCGTAGGTAGACATTAGGGAGGATAAAATATATGTCGCGTTCGTTGAAAAAAGGCCCGTTTATAGAGCCTAGGCTATTGGAAAAGGTCGAGGAAATGAATCGAACCGGCCACAAGCGTGTAATTCGCACCTGGTCGCGAGCGTCGGTGATCTTTCCTCAGATGGTAGGCCATACGATCGCGGTCCATGATGGCCGTCGCCATGTGCCCATCTACATTACAGAGAACATGGTAGGACATCGCCTGGGGGAGTTTGCCCCAACGCGGACCTTTCGTGGGCATACCGTCAAAGAGAAAAAAGGCAAAGTGAGAAGGATAGAGTGAGGGTATGAGTGAGGGTATCATGAAGGAAACAGTTCGTGCTAAGGCTAAATATGTGCCGATGACGCCGCAGAAAGTTCGGCGCATCATCGATCCCCTGCGGGGGATGCGCGCACAGGACGCCCTGGATGCATTGCGGATTTTACCTCACGCTGCGGCTGAACCCGTTTACAAGTTGATTCACTCTGCGATGGCGAATGGTGAAGAACAAGGATTGGACGTGGATCGCTTGTACATTCATATCCTGACAGCGGATGATGGGCCGGGCGTCATGCCGGGAAAAGGCCGGCGTGCTCGTTGGGGCGGTCGCGGACGTTATCGACCAATCCGGAAGCGCTCATCTCATATTACAGTCGTTCTAGAAGAACGACTCGAAGAGTAAGAAGGAGGAGAGTCTTGGGGCGTAAAGTACATCCTTATGGGTTCCGATTAAAGGTCATTCGTGATTGGAAGTCGCGATGGTTTGCCGAAGGACGTGAATACGCGGACTTATTAGAAGAAGATCGGAAAATTCGTAACTTGATTGCTAAAACAATGCGTGAACAGTCTCGAGATGGTCAAACCGGTGTCTCTAGCATCGAAATCGAACGATTCCCGCCTAATCAAGTTTCCATCATCATCCACACGGCTCGTCCAGGCATGGTCATTGGCCGGAAAGGGGCTAACGTAAAGACCCTGCGCGGAGATGTGGAAGAATTAACCGGGGGTAAGCGAGTTCACATTGACGTACAAGAAGTCGAACAGCCTGACCTGGATGCTAAGCTTGTCGCGGAGAACATCGTGGCGCAGTTGGAGAAGCGAATTTACCATAACCGCGCGATGAAACGTGCGGTTCGCCAGAGCATGCGCGCGGGAGCAAAGGGCATCAAGGTGATGTGCAGTGGCCGGCTTTCCGGTTCGGAAATGGCCCGTCGCGAGTGGAGTCGTGAAGGCCGCGTGCCACTTCAAACCCTACGAGCGGATATTTCGTACGCTCAAGAGGAAGCTGCGACGGCCTACGGGAACATCGGAGTCAAGGTCTGGATTTACCGAGGCGAGATTCTGCCTGGGCAATCCTCCCCCTTGGATCAAGCGTCCTAGTCAATTAACTCAGGACAGATAAGGATAGATTCCCTAGGTAAGGAGTTAAAATTATGTTGATGCCGAAACGCGTGAAATATCGCAAACAACATCGCGGACGGATGAAAGGGAAGGCCTCCCGAGGCGTGGATGTCAGCTTCGGTGATGTGGGGCTTCAGGCCCTGGAGCCATCCTGGATCACCGCCCGTCAGATTGAGGCCGCGCGGCGTGCGATTGTGCGTCATATGCGGCGTCGTGGTAAGTATTGGGTTCGGATCTTCCCCGATAAACCGGTGACATCGAAGCCCGCCGAAACCCGGATGGGTAAGGGGAAGGGGGTGGTCGAACAATGGGTAGCCGTGGTCCGACCAGGACGAGTTATGTTTGAGGTGGGCGGTGTGGAAGAAGATGTGGCCCGTGAGGCCCTCCGTCTGGCCGCGCACAAGTTACCGATTAAGACCCAGGTCATTAAACGCTTGGAGTCTGGAGAAACAGGAGCAGAGTGATGCGTGCACAAGAACTTCGCGAATTTACATCAGATGAATTGCGGCATCGCTTGCAAGAGTCTCGGCGCGAGCTTTTTAATCTGCGTCAGCAATGGAACGTTGGAAGTTTAGAGGATCCTAGTCGGATGCGAGCGGTCCGCAAGGACATCGCCCGGATGCTGACGATCCTCCGCGAACGTGAACTGGCGGAAGAGTGGATGGATAAAGGAGCAACGGCATGAGGGAACGACGGCGACAGCTAACTGGGGTTGTAACCAGTGATAAGATGGATAAGACAGTGGTCGTGGAAGTTGAGCGCCGGTATCAACATCCGCGCTACAAGAAAGTCGTGCGGGGTGTGAAAAAATACATGGCACACGACGAGGGAAATACTTGTCGCATGGGTGATACGGTGCGTATCATTGAGTCTCGTCCCTACAGTCGGCATAAGCGCTGGGCCGTGGAAGAAATCTTGGAGCGAGCCGCGTAAGGGGTGAATTATGATTCAACAAGAGACGCGGTTAAGGGTAGCAGATAATACCGGTGCTCAGGAATTGTTGTGTATCAGCGTGGTGGGCGGTTCTCGCCGGCAATATGGCTCGGTGGGCGATACCATTACGGCTACTGTCAAGTCCGCGACACCGACCTCATCCGTCAAGAAGGGCGAGATTGTGAAAGCGGTTGTCGTGCGGGTCGCTAAGGAGTATCGACGTGATGATGGCTCCTACATCCGCTTCGATGATAATGCAGCGGTGGTCCTGGACAAGGATGGCTTCAATCCCCGGGGCACCCGGATCTTTGGGCCGGTCGCGCGCGAATTACGTGAGAAAGGCTTTATGAAGATTGTGTCCTTGGCAGCAGAAGTCCTGTGATCGGATGGTGAGGTGGTAAATGAATCGAATTAAGAAAGGTGATATTGTACAGGTAATTTGCGGCGAGGATCGGGGCCTGCGCGGTGAGGTCTTGCGGGTGTTGCCCAAGGAAAATCGAGCCGTTGTCTCGAAGGTCAACTTGGTAGTCAAGCACCAGCCGGCCCAGCGGGCGGGACGCTCACAGATGCAAGGTGGGCGGATTCAATTCGAGGCTCCTATCCACATCTCAAATATCATGCCTGTATGCCCTGTTTGTGATCAAGCCACCCGGGTAGGATACGACGTCGTCGATGGCGAAAAGGTGCGTATCTGCCGGAAATGTGGCGAGGTAATGGACTAACGAGGGAATTATGCAACGATTAAAGAAACGTTATCGTGATGATATCGTCCCGGCAATGATGGATGAGTTCGGCTATGATAATGTCATGGAGGCCCCTCGCATTCGAAAAGTCGTGATTAACATTGGTGTGGGTGAAGCATTAGATAATCCCAAAGCGATTGAATTCGCGGTCAATGACTTGCGGACGATCACCGGACAACAGCCGATTGTGATCAAGGCGCGGAAATCTATTGCGAACTTCAAGTTGCGAGTAGGGCGTTCTATTGGCGTCAAAGTGACGTTGCGGGGCGATCAGATGTGGGCGTTCATTGATCGGCTGATCAATGTGGCGCTCCCCCGAACCCGTGACTTCCGAGGAACCTCGGATAAACTGGACGGGCGGGGGAATTACACCCTGGGGTTACAAGAGCAGTTAATCTTCCCCGAAATTAATTACGACAAAGTGGATAAGGCCCGCGGCATGGAAGTGAGTTTCAATACGACGGCTGAAACAGATGAAGAAGGACGTCGTTTGTTGGAACTGATCGGGATGCCGTTCCGAAGGAGTTAGGAATCGAAATGACAGCGTTAGGCAGAAGGAGTTATGATGGCTAAGAAATCAATGCCGATTCGCGAAACTCGACGCAAGTATGACGTACAAGTTCGGAACCGCTGTTCGCGATGCGGCCGTCCCCGTGGGTACTATCGTCGTTTCGGCCTCTGCCGAATTTGTGTTCGCGAATTGGCCTTACAGGGGAAAATCCCCGGTTTGGTTAAGTCCAGTTGGTAATGGAGTAGGATTTATGGTGATGTCAGATCCAATTGCTGATATGTTGGCGCGTATACGCAATGCTTTGATGCGTAAGCATGCGACGGTTACGATCCCTGCATCCAAATTAAAGGTCTCGATTGCGAAGATCTTAAAGGATGAGGGATATATCGAAGATTATAAGGTCCAGAAGAACGGGCAATTTGAAGAAATATTGCTTCAGCTCAAATATGTTGGGGATCTAAAGCATCAGCGCCCTGTGATTGACGGCCTCGAGCGAGTGAGTAAGCCAGGATGCCGAGTTTACACCTCGGTGCAGGATATCCCCTGGGTGCGGAGCGGGATGGGTATTGCCGTCCTCTCTACCCCTAAAGGCGTGATCACTGGTCAACAGGCGCGACGATTACACGTGGGCGGTGAGATCCTCTGCTACGTCTGGTAACAATTAGGAGGTAGGTGTGTCTAGAATAGGCAGATTACCTGTGCCTGTGCCAGAAAAGGTTCAAGTTACAATTGATGGTCCCGAAGTGACCATCGAGGGGCCTAAAGGGATGTTGACCCGTAGGTTCGATACTCGGATGGAGATTTCACTGGAGGATAAGGCAATCCACGTGAAGCGCCTCAGCAATGAGCGCCAAGCCCGCGCCTTGCATGGCTTGACCCGCGCGTTGATCAATAATATGGTCATCGGCGTGACGGAAGGCTATAGCAAGACACTGGAAATTCACGGGACAGGGTATCGAGCGGAACTGCAGGGCCAAAACTTGGTCATGCACCTGGGATATTCACATCCTGTGGTGATGGAACCGCCAGAGAACCTGGAATTTGAGGTCAATCCTCGAGCTGGTACGGTCAGGGTGAATGGAATCGATAAGGAAGTTGTAGGACAGATTGCGGCGCAGATCCGCGATGCGCGTCCGGTGGAGCCTTACCAAGGTAAGGGCATCCGCTATCAAGGTGAACGAGTCCGGCGTAAGGCCGGCAAGGCCGGTAAGACGGCTCTGTAGTCTATAAAGTCTGCGTGGAACTGAGGGTAAAAAGGTAAAGATAATATGAAACCAGAAGTTAATCGTAATGCAGCCCGTAAACGGCGTCATATCCATGTCCGTAAGCATGTGGCAGGAACGCCTGAACGTCCACGTCTGAATGTCTTTCGTAGTTTAAATCATATTTATGCTCAGATTATTGATGATAGTGTGGGGTATACTCTAGTTTCTGCCTCCACCGTTGATCGCGAAATCCGAGAGCAGCTTGAAGGAATGACGAAGACGGAACAGGCGCAAGTGGTTGGGCGTGTCTTAGGTAAGCGGGCCTTGGATAAAGGTGTCAAAAAAGTAGTATTCGATCGGGGTGGTTATCAATACCACGGTCGGGTCGCGGTATTGGCCGACGCCGCCCGCGAGGCGGGTCTGGATTTCTAATCCTGTGGAGGAGAAGTTAGTCTATGCAAGCACGACGTGACTTTCGAGAACAAGAAGAACTAGACGAGCGCGTAATTGACATTACGCGAGTCTCGACGGTGGTCAAGGGTGGACGCACGTTCCACTTCCGCGTTGTCGCCGTGGTGGGCGATAATCAAGGTAAGGTGGGGATTGGTATTGGCAAAGCCCGGGGTGTCCCGGATGCGATTGGTAAGGCCACGACGCGCGCCCGCCGCAATATGCACGAAGTCCCCTTAGAAGGGACATCGATTCCCCATGAAATAGTGGGATCCTGTAGCGGCGCTCGCGTACTCCTTCGCCCTGCAACCAAAGGCACCGGCGTGATTGCCGGCGGCGCAGTTCGCCCCATCCTGGAAGCGGCCGGTGTTGAAGATGTGCTTTCTAAGTCATTGGGAAGCTCCACCGCCGTGAATGTAGTTCAGGCGACGATGGATGCCCTGGATCGATTGCGCTGGGTGGAAGAGGTCGCCGAAGAGCGTGGGAAGCCCGTCGCTGAGGTGATGCCGTTCTGGCAGAGGCGGAGGGCGTGATGGAGCAAGGGAAATTGCGTATCACCTTGGTTCGCAGCACGATCGGTGCACCAAAACGGCAAAAGAGGACGGTCGCGGCGTTAGGCCTGCGGAAGTTGAGCCAAACGGTCGAACGTCCTGATAATCCTGCTGTCCGCGGGATGTTAGAAAAGATTGCCCACTTGGTCGAGCTTGAAGAAATCGAAGCCTAGTGGGATCGGAGGCAAGAATATGAAGTTACATGAACTACATCCTGCCAAGGGAGCTAAAAAGTCGCGGAGGCGAGTAGGGCGTGGGATCTCTGCCGGTCAGGGAAAGACTGCCGGTCGAGGGACTAAAGGCCAGAACGCGCGCACCGGCGGCGGCGTCTCCCCCTATTTCGAGGGGGGCCAATTGCCATTAGTTCGTAGATTACCCTTTGTGCGGGGTCAGGGATTTTCTAATCCTTATCATTTAGAGTTTGAACCGATAAATATTGATGAGTTAGTCCGGCGATTCGAAGCGGGGGCGGAGATTTCTCCTCAGTCCCTAGTCGAAGTTGGCATGATTAAACACGAGGATGATCTGATCGTTGTGTTGGGGCGCGGGGAAATTGATATCCCTCTGAAGATTAAGACCCATCGCATATCTGATTCGGCGCGAGCCAAGATTGAAGCCGCCGGCGGCGAAGTGGAATTGTTGCCCTGGCAACGTGGCGGCTATCGAACCCGCTAATCAGTGAGATAAACGGAGGAAAGTGATGATCGAAGCCCTGCGCAACGCATTGAAGCTTCCTGATCTGCGACGGCGCATTCTGTATACCGTCTTGATTCTGGTAATTTTCCGATTAGCATCCAATATCCCTGTGCCTGGCGTGGATCGTGCTGCATTAGCCGCGTTCTTTAACTCAGCATCGGCCACCAGCCAGTTGGCCGGACTGTTGGATTTGCTTTCCGGAGGCGCTGTATCGAACTTCTCGGTGTTGGCGGCCGGCGTTTATCCTTACGTGACCGCGTCCATCGTCTTGCAATTGCTTCTCCCGATCTTCCCGCAACTTGAGCAGCGGATTCGAGAGGAAGGGGAGGAAGGACAGCGCAAGATGAATCAATGGACCTTCTATCTGACGGTGCCGTTGGCGGTCTTGCAGGCGTACGGGCAGGCCCAGTTGTTCAGCGTTGGATCGGCACAGCCCATCCTCCCGAACTTTGGATGGGGGGCGGGTAATATCCTGCCGACTATTACCGTATTGTTGACGATGACGGCGGGCACGATGTTCGCTGTGTGGCTGGGTGAGTTGATCTCTGAACAGGGGATTGGCAATGGTCTTTCATTGATCATTTTGGGCGGTATCGTCGCCCGCATTCCTGCCAACCTGCGCAGCATTGCAGATAGCGACGGCGTGTTCGGCGTCTTGATCTTTGCCGTCATCACCGTGTTGATCGTTCTCTTTATCGTCTTTGTGCAAGAGGGCGAACGACGGATTCGCGTACAATACGGGAAGCGTGTCCGAGGTCGAAAGGTTTATGGCGGCGGCAGCACCTATATTCCTTTGAAAGTCAACACCGCCGGTATGATCCCCATGATCTTCGCCCAATCGATCTTGGCGTTCCCGGCAGTTATCGCCCAATTTTTTGTCGGATCGACCAATCCGGCGGTGCAGAACTTCTCTCAAAATATGGTGCAATTCTTCAGCGGTAGCAGTCCGTGGTATGCCCCCCTCTACTTCTTGGCCGTCTTTGGATTCACCTTTTTCTACACCTTTGTGATGATCGAACAGCAGAACCTCCCGGAGACCCTGCAAAAACAGGGAGGATTTATCCCCGGTGTGCGTCCTGGCCGCAGGACTGAAGAGTTTATTTTAGGGATCTATAAACGAATCACGTTAGCCGGCGCGCTCTTCTTGGGCATCATCGCGACGTTGCCCTTCATCATTGGGTTGTTCATGAACACTCAACAGATGTTAATCAATAGCGCTGGTTTACTCATTGTCGTCGGTACAATTGTGGATACAATGCGACAGCTAGAGGCTCAACTGTTGATGCGCCACTACGAAGGCTTCCTCCGGTAAGATTTGAAGAAGTGTGGTATAATAAAACGTCGCATGCCCATCGGGCGTGGGTTCGTTAACTTAAAAAATAATCGCATTGTAGCGTGCAAAACCTTTTCTGGGATAAGTTGGAAAGTGGTGGGAAGTATTCTGTATCTGAGCCGGATGTCTTATCCCCGGCTTAAAAGACAGGAGGATACAAATGAAAGTATCATCATCTGTGAAGAAACGTTGTCCAAAGTGTAAGATCGTTCGTCGTCGAGGTGTCGTGCGAGTGATCTGCGAAAATCCTAAGCATAAGCAGCGCCAGGGATAGCCGGCGCTCATTTTAAGGAATTTGGGGAGGAAGTATGGCACGTATAGCAGGTATTGACCTTCCGCGGGATAAGCGCGTTGAAATTGGATTGACCTATATCTACGGCGTCGGGCGCAAGACCAGTAATGATATCCTGGCGCAGGCGGGCATCAGCCCCGATAAGCGCGTGAACGAATTAAATGAGCGCGAAGTAGCTCGCATTCGTGATATCATTGACCGCAATTACGTCGTCGAGGGCGACCTCCGACGCGAAGTGCAGCGCAATATTAAGCGCCTGATCGAGATTGGTTCCTATCGGGGGCTACGTCACCGGCGCAATTTGCCCGCGCATGGTCAACGAACACGCACGAACGCTCGCACTAAGCGCGGCCCGCGTAAGACCGTCGCTGGTCGTGGGCGTCGTCGCGGTGCTAAGAAGAAGTAAATTGGAACCCTGGGATTGGGGGGCGATGGTTGAGAGGCTATTTTGATCATTGGCTCCCCATCTCAAATCCGCTGAATCATCAGCGACGTTAAATTTTGTTAGGATGGGGTTTTTAGGAGGATTGAATGGCTAAACGTTCATCTCGACGTAGTAGCAAGAAAAAAACACGTCGTATGAAGCGGAGTGTCTCGCATGGACATGTCTATGTGCACACGACGTTTAACAATACGATTGTAACCTTCGCCGACACACAAGGGAATGTATTGCGTTGGGCTAGCGCTGGCTCGGTCGGGTTCAAAGGAACGCGCAAGAGCACGCCCTTTGCCGCGCGATTAGCGGCGGAAAAGGTGGCCCAAGAGGCGATGGATAACGAGGGAATGCGGGAAGTGGATGTCTTTGTGAAAGGGGCCGGCCCAGGACGCGAAGCTTCGTTGCGTGCTATCGCGGGAAAGGGTTTGCGAGTCCTTTCCATCGTTGACACGACCCCCATTCCTCACAATGGATGCCGCCCGCCCAAAAAGCGGCGCATATAGATAGGCAGACAGGAGGCAATGTGTTAGTTGCACCAGTGCTGCCCAAAATAGAAATAGACGTTAATACTCAGCATTATGGCCGATATATCATTGGCCCGCTGGAAAGTGGTTATGGCACGACGCTGGGTAATTCCCTGCGTCGGGTATTACTCTCCTCACTAGAAGGGGCGGCGATCACGGCGATGCGAATCACGGATATCCCTCATGAGTTCACCGCCATTCCAGGCGTGCAAGAGGACGTGATTCAAGTGATGCTGCGTCTCAAGCAAGTGCGGCTTACAATGAATGGTGAAGGGCCGCAGTACATGGCTCTCCGTGTGGAAGGGGAAGGCGTCGTCACGGCCGGGGATATTATCGCCCCGCCGGAGATTGAATTGCTGAATCCGGAGTTGTATCTTTTCTATGTTGATGACGAGGAATCTCATTTGGATTTCGAGTTCACCGTAGAGAAGGGCCGTGGCTATCAACCTGCGGAGCGGCGCGAGCGGGCGCCCATCGGCGTCCTGCCCGTGGATGCAATCTTCAGCCCGATCCGCAGAGTGACATTCCATGTGGATCAGGCCCGTGTCGGGCAGTTGACCAACTATGACCGGCTTACGATGGATATCTGGACGGACGGTCGTGTGGAGCCGTTGGATGCGTTGAAACAATCGGCCCGCGTGCTGGTAAAGCACCTGCGACTTGTCGCCGGCGCGGAGGTCGAAGAAGAGATCGAATCGGAAGAAGAAACTGAAGAAGAGGAAATTCCACATCAGGCCTATGCTACACCTATCGAGGATTTGGGATTGAGTGTGCGCGTCTATAATGCGTTGAAGCGCACAGGCATCTCCAATGTGGGCGAGGTCCTGGAAATGTTGGCGCGCGGTACGGATGCACTGTTGGCCGTACGTAACTTCGGTGAAAAATCGCTGGAAGAGGTCATTGAGCTACTGGAAGACAGGGATTTCTTGACTGAGGGAGAAGTGGAAGAAGTGACGTTGTAGCCAGGGCGGAGGTTGTCTTTTTGGCGCTTCGTGCTATGATACCGCGCTGTTGAAGGCTCTGAGGTTAAAGCCGTTCCAAGAAATAAAATTCCCAAAAACGGGCGGTTTTCTGAGAAAAATATCAGGTTTGGGAGGCTTAAATCCTGGAACTTCTTATAGGGAGGTGAAAAATGCGACATCGAGTCGCGGGTAAAAAACTAAATCGATCATCGAGCCATCGGACCGCTCTGCGACGTAATTTGATCAAGGAATTGTTCCGTCACGGGCAAATTCGCACCACGCGAGCTAAGGCCGAGGCGGTTCAAGGACAATCCGAGAAGATGATTACCATCGCCAAGCGCGGGATTGCGTCTGGCGATCCAGTGAAGGAACTCAATGCGCGACGCCGGGTGGCTTCGCAACTTAATGATCCAGAGGTTGTGCAAAAGTTGTTTGATGAACTTGCTCCTCGCTATATGGATCGTCCGGGTGGTTACACGCGGAGACTAAGGTTAGGATGGCGCAAGGGAGATGCGGCAGAATTAGTTCTGTTGGCATTGGTTAAGGAAGAACTTTAACACACGACGTTAGACGGATGTAAACGATGCGATACAAGGCCATCATCGCCTACGACGGAACGGCGTATGCAGGCTTTCAGCGTCAGAAAAACGCCTTCACCATTCAAGAGGAGATTGAGGACGTTTTAGGGACGTTGATGTGCGCATCCATCCGCGTGACGGCCGCCGGACGTACCGACGCGGGCGTCCACGCCGAAGGCCAAGTGATCGCCTTCGAGGGGGTGTGGCGACATTCCACCGCCGACTTACATCGCGGGATGAACGCCCTGCTCTCCGATCACATCGCTATCGTTCATCTGTCTGAAGTCGAGGCGGATTTTCACCCCCGTTTCGACGCGGTGCGTCGTCAGTATCGGTACACAATTTACCAGGCCCCGATTCCCAACCCATTGGTTCAGCGCACCAGCTTGCACATCTCACAGGCGTTGGATCGCGAAGCGATGCAGGCCGCGGCGGGAACTTTGGTGGGGCGGCACGATTTCGCTGCGTTTGGTTCACCGCCTCAAGGACATAATGCTGTTCGGGAGGTCTATCGCGCAGCGTGGTCGTGGGCCGAAGGGACAGCTTATGGCCGCTTGGGTGATCGAAGCGCACACACGTGGTTGTACTTTGATATCGAAGCCAACGCATTTTTATATCGAATGGTAAGAATGTTGGTCGGGACGATGTTGCGGGTTGGCTCCGGCGCGTTGACGCCGGAGGAATTCGCCGCCATCTTGGATACACAAGATCGCAATCGCGCCGGCCCGGCTATCGCAGCGTGTGGCCTTTCTTTGCAGGCTGTCCTGTATGAGTAAAAAACATAAGGTTATTTGGATCTTATATCAGGGAGTATAGCAAAAGTGAAACGAGCAATCTTACACAAGACCTACATGGCCAAGCCAGGTGAGGTCGAACGAAAATGGTATGTTGTTGATGCAAATGGTCAAACATTAGGGCGATTGGCGACGCAGGTTGCCAGCGTCCTGCGGGGCAAGGGCAAGCCGAGCTACACGCCCTACACCGATATGGGCGACTATGTCATCGTGGTCAATGCGGAGAAGGTGAATGTTACCGGCCGCAAACTTGATCAGAAATTCTATTATCGGCACTCCGGCTATCCCGGTTCATTGAAGGCGGTTTCATTGCGTCGGATGTTGGAATTGCATCCTGAGCGCGTCATCGAGCACGCCGTTAAGGGGATGTTGCCGCGTGGCCCATTGGGGCGTCGTATTTACAAGAAGCTCAAGGTGTATCCGGGTGGAGAGCACCCGCATCAGGCGCAGCAGCCTGAGGTTTTAGAGCTGTAAGGAGGCGGATGAATGTATTATGAGGGTTTAGGTCGCCGCAAGACATCGACGGCGCGAGTTCGTCTTTATCCAGATGGAGATGGTCAGATTCTAGTCAATGGTAAGCCCTATCGCGAGTATTTCTCTCGCGAAATGGATTGGCAGGCTGTTATAGATGCTCTCGAAGCCACCGACACATTGGGAGATTTCAATGTCACAGTCCAGGCGCGTGGCGGCGGCGTGATGGGGCAGTCCGAAGCTGTGCGGATGGGCGTGGCCCGAGCGCTGCTCAAGGTCAACCCCGAACATCGTCCTGTGCTACGGCATGCCGGCTTTTTGACCCGCGATCCTCGCATGAAGGAGCGCAAGAAGCCAGGTCTCAAGCGCGCACGCAAGGCGCCGCAATACACCAAGCGTTAACGAGTGTCTGGAGGCCCGTCAGCGGGCTGCTATATTCCCGTTAAAACAAAATGCTAACAGGTAGGCAGCAATCGCTGCCTACCTGTTTGTTGTGTCGCGTGTGAGGAGGGAGTGCTTTATGGGACATTTGACCATCATTGGATTAGGGCCGGGATCGCCCAAAGATCTGACGCGCGAGGCCTGGGAAGTTCTCTCGCAGCTTGATGAGGTATGGTTGCGCACCACCCATCATCCGGTGGTGCGCAGTTTGCCCGCCGGATTGGACGTGCGCTCCTTCGATCATCTCTATGAAGCGGCGGAGACCTTCGAGGATGTCTATGTTCAGATCACGGCGCAGATCTTGTCGCTGGCGGCGCGAGCGCAGGGGGTGACCTATGCCGTCCCCGGCCATCCGCTGATGGGCGAATCGACTGTCACCCGCATTTTATCTGCGACGATGGATCGGGACCTTCCTATTCGGATCGTGGCGGGCCTGAGCTTTTTGGAGCCATCATTGACCGCGTTGGCCTATGATGCACTAGATGGCCTGCAAATCATCGATGCGTTGGAGATGCTGGCTCTCCATCATCCGCCGCTTAACTCCGATTTCCCGGCGTTGATTGGGCAGGTGTATAGTCGTGCCATCGCCTCCGAATTGAAGTTGGTCCTGATGAATCAGTATCCCGATACCCACGAGACCGTGCTCATCGACGCGGCGGGGACCCCCGCCCAAACGGTGCGCCGCCTCCCGCTCTATGAAATCGACCGTCACCCCGTTTCCCCGCTGACCTCGCTGTACATCGCGCCGTATCTGCCCCCGGCTTACGCCGATTGCTCGGCGCCGGTGTATGGTAGCTTTCAGGGCTTCCAGAATACCATCGCGCAGCTCCGCGCGCCTGATGGCTGCCCATGGGATCGCAAGCAGACTCATGCCTCGCTTCGCCCTAATCTCTTGGAAGAGACTTACGAGGTGTTGGCCGCGATTGATGAAGATGACACGGATGCGCTCCGCGAGGAGTTGGGCGATTTGTTGTTGCAGGTGGTGTTGCAGACCCAAATCGCCATCGAAAGTGGAGAGTTTGATATGGCGGAGGTCATCGCCGGCATCGACGCGAAGCTCAAGCATCGCCACCCGCACGTCTGGGGTCAGGTCGAGGTGGACGGCGCAGAAACCGTGACCAAGAATTGGGAGGCGCTCAAACGCGAGGAGCGCGTTGCCAATGGGAAGGCAAAGCGCTCAGCACTGGATAGCATTCCCACGGCGCTGCCGGCTTTGGCGCAGGCAATGGCCTACATTGGACGCGCGGCGCGTGTGGGCGGCGGCTTGAAATCCATCACCGAGGTAGAAACCTACGTCGAGAATACGCTGGCTGCATGGAAGGCGGCGGAATCTCAGCGAGAGCAACATCGCGCGATAGGAGAATTGCTCCTGGCCCTCGTGGCCTGGGCGCAATGGCGCGAGGTGGACCCCGAAAGCGCCCTCCGTGAAGCGAACCTCCGTTTTGTCCGCCACTTCCGGCAGCTTGAATCTCTGGCCAGAGAACGCGGCGTCTCGATAGCGGATCTCGCGCCGGAAAAGCGCGCGCAGCTTTGGGCGCGGACAATGGAATTGTAGAAACATCACGGGACACGGATCGGCGTCCTCTCTATTTTTACAAAAAACGCCTCCTGACAAAAACTGTCAGGAGGCGTTTCTCGTTCAAAGTCTGGAGTTTCTTACAGATGAGGTTTCAGGGCCTTCTCCAGTTGCTCCTCCGTCTTATTCCCCACCATACGATGGACTTCCTCCCCGTCCTTGAAGAGGATCATCGTGGGAATGTTCATCACGCTGTACTCAGTCGCCAGCTTGGACTCTTCGACATTGGCCTTGACGACCTTGAGCTTTCCCGCCATCTTTGGAGCAAATTTTTCCAGCGTGGGGCCGAGCGCGCGACAGGGTGGACACCACTCTGCCCAGAAATCGACCAGCACCGGCAATGAAGCGTTAACAACCTCTTCCTCAAAGTTTTCTTTTGTGATTGCCGTCAATTCTCCCATAGATTTATCTCCCCTTTTGGATAGTCTTAATGGTTGCTACAACAGATTTCGTCAAGTATGGCATAGCCGAGTTGATTGTCAAGTCAGATGTTTTGTGGCAGTGATCAAAAAGAATGGCAGATGTACCACCTGCGACCACGACCCTGTAAGCGTCTTGGCTTGGCGCTCGATGTGATCGAGTTGGGCGCGCTCTTCTGGGGTGAGGGGCAGCCCGCGCAATAGATCAAAGCGCTGGGTGGCCGGCGGGCGCAGCGAGTCGAAGAGATCGACCCGCACCTCGAAGCCCTGCTCGGCGCACAGGCCGGGGAACTTGCGCCCCACCTGTGGATCGGCGCCCGCGCGCTGTAGCCCCGCGATCCACAACTCGCGGGTGGCGATCTCTGACGGATGTTCCATCATCCCGCCGTAGTCCGGCGCCAGTGCGATCCACACGCCGTCGGCCATCAGAACGCGCCAGACCTCCCGCACAGCAGCCGCGACGTCGTCGATCCAGAGCGTGGTCAGTTGGGAGAAGACGAGATCGAAGTGGGCCGCTCGAAAGGGCAACCGCCGGGCGTCGCCGCCGACTAAAAGCGTGCCCTCGGTCTGGATTTCGCCCAGAGCCGCGACCGCGCGATCTAAGGCGATGACCGCGCCCTCGGCGCGGCGCACCAACTCGGCGGTGACGGCGCCGCGCCCCGCGCCCAGATCCAGAACGCGCCGCCGGCGTGCGATGTGGATGCGCCGCAGAAGGCGCGCGCGGGCCGGCGCCAACCACTCGGCCTGATGCGCCAACAGCGCCGCCGAGGGCGCGGCGGAAGTCGAGGACATCATCGTGTCGCTATCTGCCGCCGCCCGCGCAGGCGCACGCGCAAGCACACCCGGCGCACGCGCACGCGCATCCACTCCCACCGCCGCTGTCGCCGCTCTTCGAGGATTCCATCAGCGCGGTGAAGACATCGCCCGTGACCTTATCCACGCCGCTGAGATCGACGACGCCGCCCTTGACTTGGGGCGCTTGCAAGGAGCCAGGCAGGATCGCGGCGGCCATGCCGCCCATCGTGCTCTCGGCCCAGCCGGCAAATGAGGCGCCCACGTCGCCAAAGGTCGTGCGCCCGCCGCCGCTGCTGCTCTTGCCGCCGCCTATCGAAGGGCCGCCGCTGCTTGTCGCGGGGCGCATGGCGTGGCGCGCCCAGATCGGCCAATAGTGATGGCCGTGGTGGGTCATGACGGTGGGGTACTCCTCGTTCATCATCACCCACGGCAGGTACTTATCCAGATATTTCTCCCGCTGCTCGATCTCGCCGATGGACGACGCCTGTTTCATCGCCCGGTCCATCACCCGGCGATAATAATCCTGCGTGTCGGAGAGATCAAAGCCCTTCATCTTGGCGGCCGCGATCTTGATCAGCCACTCCATCGGCTTACTGAAATCGATCTCCTGCACCGGCTTGTCCGAGTGCTGCTCGATGAGATCTAAGAAGCGATCCTCATAGCTGTGGACGACGGTCCCCTTGCGTTGCGCGACGTTTTGGCGATAGGCGCGGCGTTCCTTGATGGTGTCCAAGTCCGATTGGTCCATTACCTTGAAATCCTCGGCGACCTTGACCTGGAGCGGATCGGCCTGCTCTTGCTCTAAAAGGCCCTTCTCCAAGAGGCCGAAGATCACCAGGGTGAGCACTTTGTTGAGCGGCATCTCCAGAATGATCGCCGCCTCGGGCGCTGTCAGCCCGCGCTTGATGCCGCCGCCCTCGACCTCGGCAATCGCCGGCAGGTAAGTGCGCTTCTTGCGCTTGCCCTTGTGTTTCCGCAGGGTGGTTTCATTGAAGAGGGTGAGCGCGATTAGAATTGGGATGCTGAAGAGTACCATCAGCGGGCCGATGAAAAAGAGGAAAACCGCGCCGCCCAGCAGCAGGACGTAGACGGTGCAGCCGGTGCCGCCCGTGAATCGGAAGAAGAGGAAGCTAAGGAGGGCGATGTTGAACGCGCCCAGCATCAGATAGACCATCGGGTTGTCGGTGAGCCATTTGTTAGTCAGTTGGAAGATGTTCATCGTGATGACGTTCTGCATCACGCGCTTGGGGAAGGAAACGCCGACCAGATGCTCCCGCGTGATTTTGGTCTCCGGCCATTCCCAGAGCGCGACGACGCGGTCGTTAAAGAGGGCCTTGTTGGTAAATTCCTCTTTCTGATAGACGACCTCATCCGGCTCGACGCCTTCGGGGATGTGGATGGCCAGTTGGAGATGGGTCGTGCCCCGCACCAAGTCGCTATCGAACCACGTGGGCGTGATCTGGAGCGAGGCTTTCTCTTTGTCCGTGGTATCTTGATAGACCATATCGGGCATCGTGAACTCGAAGTGAAGTGTGCCCTGCTCGCCACGCCCGATCTCCTGGCCGTCGAGATGTACCTCCACGCCGGTATCGATGTATTCGGATGTGCGAATATCCGTCAGCGGTTCCCCATCGATGGAGGCGCTCATATTGCCGATGTCGTAATTATCGTGTGGCGTCCCGATGTCCACCACGTCGATGGGGTCGCCGTGATTTTCGAAGGTGATGTCATAGACGATGCGGACGGAGGCGTCGGGCTGGACGTAGACCTGCATCTGCATTTGGGGGACGGCGAAGCTGTAGCTTTGCGCCAGTATGGGATTCCCAACCAGCGTGAGCAGTAGCACAATCACCGGGATGAGCGCGAGATGTCGTAAGCTTCTCTTCATGTTCATTTTCATTCGATACCTCCTGTCTGCGCGTCAGATTCATCTTCTGTATGCTCCGTATCCATCACCGGAATTTGAAGATCGGCCGGATCCGGATACTCGAACTGTTCATTGTACGTCAGGGGCGGCTCGACCTTCTCGCGATAGATGCGGAAGGCGTCGTGCTGCCAGATAGTCTCCCAATCGTCTTTTAGAATGTTGCCGACGCTCTGAATCGGGCCGCGCGAGGGGATGACCTCGCCGTTGGGTTCGACGCGCACCGCCGTATCCTCGGTACAGCGCGGCCCCTGCCGGACCTGTGCAGCCAGCGGAATCTCGGGGCGGCGCGGCATCGGAGGCGCCCAGAGGAAGCGCATCTGCGTCTGCGTCGCGGCCTCCTCCACCTGCGCCTCGAGCTGCGGCAGCGCCGCCACCGCGAGCGCATCATCTTTCTCCTCTGACTTCTCTGACCACTTCTCTGACGTCGGCTCCTCAGTAAGAACATAGGCCACGAAGGCGATGTTGTCCACGCCCAATTCAGCCATCTCCTCGACGGTCGCCTCCAACTCCTGCGCGGTGCGTTGCGTGAGGGGCATCTCGGCGATGGCACAGATTTCGTTGGCCTCCAGCCAGTCGAAGAGGGCGGTGGCCGCTGCGTGATCTCCCGCGCCACAGAGCGCATCATGCAGCGCGGGATCGGTGGCCGCGTAGAGCACGGTCACGTGATCCACACCCGCCATCATCACATCCTGGAGCAGTTCCTCGTCCCAGAGATCGGTCGCGCGACCTCGCACGCCGGCGATCATTCCCAGATCCTCCGCCAATTCGATGGCGCGGATCAAATCGCTGCGCTCGAATTCCTCCGGCGCCAGGACGGTGACGTTGGGGATGCCCACCTCCCAGAGTCGACGTAGCAGTGGCGTCATCCGGGTCGGATCGGCGAGCGGCACGCTGGCCTGGAGCGGCGCGATCAACTGCGCTTCGTAGGGCGAGAAGGCGGCGTCATTGAGCGTGAAGAGCGGGTAGGCGTCGCGAGGGTTGGTGATCTGCCGGATGAGGCCGGTGACTTGCGCAATGTCCGTGCGCATCTGTTCCTCAGCGCCGCCCTCGAAATGGGCTTGCAGGCGATGGAGGATCTCGTTTTCATCTTGGCCGTCCAACAGCCCCTTGGCGATCACGGCGCCGCTGGGGGAGAGTTGGGCGGCCGCCGCCGCGTTGGCGATCAACAGGCCGCTGCCGTCGCGCTCGACCCGCAGATGGAAGCGCGTGTACATCCCATCGGCCTCCTCCAGGGCGTGATAGAGGCCCGGCTCGACGGGCGGCCCGCTCTCCGGCTCGTCGCGCTCGATGCTGAAGATGCGCTCCCAAAAATCCTTGATTAGTTCTTGAATGTTCATGTAAAACTCCCTCCTGAATTTATGATTGGACGGCCTGCGTTGCTTGCGGAACGCGCGCGCCGGCTCGACCGCAACCCCGTTCGGGCGCGCCGATCTGTTGCGCCTCGCGCTCCAGCCGGCAGCCGCCGCCGCACATCGGTAGATCGGGGCAATCCCAGCATTTGCGGGGCAATCCCGCCGCCTCCGGGTTCTCCTCGCGATCCCGGAAGCTGCGGAAAAGCGCGCTGTTCCAAATCTCATCCCACGGATCGGTGAGGAGGTTGCCCGCTGTGACGTAATAGGATTGGCAAGGGAGGACATCGCCATTTGGCTCGATGCACATCGAATACTCGGCGGCGTTGCAGCGCTTGGGATCCAGCCCCAGCGCGACCGGCGAGAAGCGACAGTACTCCGTCACCGTGTACCAGAGGAAGCGCATTCCCAGCGCCTCGGCGCGCTTGCGTACCTGGATCAGCAGCGGCGCCATCTCCTCGGCGGGGATCGCGTCCGGCGTCGCGAGGCCGCCGCCGGCGTAGATCATCCCGTTCATCGCGAAGGTCCGCACCCCCAGATCGTACAGAAAATCGACGATCTCCACAGCGTGCGCTTGATTCTGGCGGGTCAGCGTGGTGTTGGTGATGGTGTGGATGCCGCTCGCAAGCGCGTTCTCGATTCCCTGGACGGTCTCCGCGAAGGCCTGCGATCCCGGCAGGCCGACCATCGCGTTGTGCTCCGCCGCCCGGCACGACTCCAGCGTGATCTGCACGTGATTGAGGCCCGCCTCGGCCAGCGAGGACGCCAGCGCGGGGCGCGCCAGCCGTCGCCCGTTGGTGTTCATCCCCACGATGTGCCCCTGCGCGTCGGCGTGGCGGATGATCTCCTCCAGGTCGGGATGCAGCGTCGGCTCGCCGCCGGTGAGAATCACGTGCGGGACGCCGATCTCGTTCAGCTTATCGAAGACGCGGCGCCAATCCGCCAGGGAGAGCGTGGACATCGCGAAGCGTTCGCCGGGGTTGTAGCAATGAGGGCAGGCATTGTTGCAGGCGTAGGTGAGCGCCACATCAACCTTGTAGGGGGCGTTCGCGGGCGCGCTGAAGAGCGGGCGAAAGTCCACCCGGTCGGCAATTGCGCAGATGCGACATCCGCCCTCCGGCGCGCGCAACGTCGCCACCATCTCGTAGATCTTGGTCACGTCGCGCGCCAACTGCGCATCGGCCACATCCACATCGGTGAAGCGCCGGGCCATCCGGGCGCGCGCCTCCGCCGCCGGGATTTCATCCAGGGCCAGCTTGGCGATCTCCGTTGCTGTGGCGTTGAGGTGGATGACGTCGGTGACGTCGATGAAGAGCGCGCTGTGACCCTCCGGCTGGACGCGCAGGTGGATGCGCCGCTCCCCGTCCTCCGGGGCAATCCGGTAGGTGTAGAGGCCTGGCGCCGGCGGGGACGGCGCGGGCTTGAGCCACGATTGCATCGCCGCCCGCAGGCGCGCCCACCAAGGTTGCGTGGTCATTCTATCCTGACGAAGTCGGTTCTGATACTACCACTTAGGCGCTTCTTCGATCTGGTACGTGGAGCCGCAGTAGGGGCAATGGACAAAAATCGCGCCGGCCTTGACCTCCAGCGCGTCCCGATCCAACGTGCCGCCGCAACTGCGGCATTTCATCTGCTCTAAATTGACATCACCGGAGAGATCGATCTTCTGGATCATCGTCGTCTCCGTCTTCTGCGGGCGCACCTGCGTGAGGTAGATCAACATGCCGGCGCTGGCTATCAAGATTACGCCCACGATGATCCATCCTATGCCTCCCGTTCCACCAACGACGAACATCACGCCAAAGAAACCCAGCACCGCCGCGATCAGATAGGTCACAAGTTTCATATTCGCACTCCTGGTTGTTTGAGAGTTATATTATGTACTACGTCATAAGGCATAGGAGGTTGCTCAGGGGAGAATAATGCGCTAACTGTAAGACATACTACAATAGCTTCGATAAAAAATCAAACCTGATGGGCGGTGGGAGCCTCGTGGTTGCTCTTAGAAGTGCCCGCGCTTTGGTGACTTTCGTAAGGTGTTGTACAATGAGGGTAGTATAGGTGCTCAATCTTATGTCGATTTTATCCGAATCCCCAGATCGGGGCAACGTGGTTCGCGTGTCCAAATACCTAAAATATCCGATAGACGTTCGAGGAAATCTATATAAACGGGAGATAAGATGGCACTTAAGATTAAAGCGTATGAGGATAAACTTGCCGAGTTGTGTGTTGCCTATGGCGTCCAGCGATTAGAGGTGTTTGGCTCGGCAACCAGAGATGATTTTGATCCTCAGCAAAGCGACATGGATTTTCTGGTCGTCTTTGAAGATGCTCGCCCCCATGGCGCATTTGATCGTTATTTTGGCTTGAAAGAGGCCTTGGAGCGGCTTTTTGAACGTTCTGTTGACTTGGTTGAAGAAAAAGCGATCAAGAACCCGTATTTTCGACAGGCGATCTTGCGAGATAGGATGGTAATCTATGGAACTGGCGGCTAAAAAGCTGGTCTATGATGTGGATCAGGCTGTCAATTTGATCACTGAATTTACAGCGGACAAAGAGTTTGAGGATTACGCAACGGATGTTATGTTGCGTTCCGCCGTTGAACGGCAATTTGAGATTGTTGGCGAAGCCCTCAACCGTTTGAAGCAGGTTGATATGCAATTGCTCTCGAGGATCAGTGATTACCATCGCATCATTGGCTTTCGAAACGTGCTTGCTCATGGGTATGATGTCGTCTCGGATGAGATTGTATGGGACATTATCCAGAACCGGCTGCCGCTGTTGCGTCAAGAGATCGATGAGATCAAGTGGGAAGCGGGTATAGCGGATTGATAGTATAAATTGCTTCTTCACTTCGTTCTTGACGCTTGACTGCCAGAAGATAACCCCCGAAGTTTCCCCGCTGATTCCCCAGTATCTTCCATAAATAACCAGATAATCATTGAACAAGCCCTCTTTTAAGGTATAATTCCTCTGTATGGAGACGAAGAAATGGTCACGGGCTTGGGCCGATATACTCACCGAGGAACTTGACCGGCCGGTGCGGCTGCGTGTGCGCGGGGCGAGCATGGCCCCCACGCTTCGACCTGGCGATGTGGTGATGGTCGAGCCGATCACCGACGCGGCGCTCCGCCTGGGCGATTGGGTGCTCGTGCGCGGCGAGCGCGAGAATTACCTCCATCGCTACGTGGGGCGGCGCGCGGATCGCGTGCTCACCAAGGGCGACGCTCATCGGCGGCTCGATCCCCCCTGGTCGCCCGCTGCGATCCGAGGCCGCGTAACCGCCGCCTATCGCGACGACGCCTGCTACTATCGCCGGACGCCCCGCCGGCAACGTCGCGAGCGCGTGCGCGCCGTCGGTCATCGCGTCGGCGGCGAGGTGTGGAGCGCGCTCGCCCGCCTCAAAAGCTGGCTTCTGCTCCTCTTGCTGTTGGCTGTCACTATCACCGGCGTCTATGCCGCCGTCACCGTGACCGAGTTCACCGCCCAATGGGACGGCGACCAAGTCCATCTCCATTGGGAGACGGCCAGTGAGACTGGAAATCTGGGTTTTATGCTCTGGCGTCGTGAGGAAGGTGAAGGCGACTTCGAGACGATTTTTGTCGAAATTCCCAGTGAAGAAGGCCTCACGGATTTTGTGCCGGGGATCGGGGACATCGTCGGCGCCAGCTATGATGCCTACGACGTGAACGTGACGCCCGGCATCGCCTACGAGTACCAGCTTCAGGATGCGCCGGACGACGGCAGCGAGGGGGAGATGTTCGGGCCGGTGACGCCGATGGCTAACGATACGCCGACGCCAACCTCCACGCCTACGCCGCAGCCGGCGGCCACGGCCACCCCCACGATCCGCCCAACGCGGACGCCAACGGCCAACCCTTCGCCCTCTCCCACGCCGACCCCGCGCGTGCAGTTTTGGGCCGATCAGGAGAACCTCGCCGCCGGGACGTGCACGACGCTGCATTGGACAACCGAGAACATTCAAGCCGCCCACTTGAATGGCGAGGGCGTCGACGGCAGCAGCTCGAAGACCGTGTGCCCGTGTGAGGATGTGACCTACACGCTCCGGGTGATCTACAAGGATGACACCGAGGAGGATTTTGACATCGCCTTGAGCGTCACCGGCACGTGCGACGACGCCTCGGACGCCACGGCCACAGCGACCCCCTTCCGTGTCACGACGGCGACCCCCGGCGCGACGCCGACCGCCTCCCCGACCCCCACAACCTCCGCCGCCGATGCCCCGACCGCCACGCCCACGTCATCGCCGACCGCCGCGTCAGCCTCCGGCGCCGAGACCGATTCGCCTCTCCCGACGCCCGCCGCGCTGACGCCCACGCTCGCCGCGCCCGATCCCGCCGATTCGACGGTGACGCCATCTACCACTGCTAGCCCGACCCGTCCCGCCGTCGCCGGCGAACAGCCGGCCTTCGCCTCCCAGGAGCGTCCCTCTAACTTGCTCCTGCTAGGCGGCGGCATCGGATTTGGCCTGCTGCTCATCGGCGTGGGCGTCTGGCTGTGGGGCCGTCATCGGTGAGACGCTCACGTCGCACGCTTCTGCTGATGGGCGGCCTTTTGCTGATCGGCTGCGTCTTTGTCGGATGTAGCGCGCGTCCCGCGTCCCCACCTGCGATCCCGGCCACGTCGCCCTCGCCTCCTTCTCAATGGACGCTCGCCGTCCGCACCGATGGCCCGCGCTGGTTGGGCGCTGCTTGGTGGCGCGCCCAGGGCCTCGATCCCGCGACGCTGAGCCACGAAAACGTGCGCCTCCAACAGGCCGGACGCGACATCCCGCTCCGGTGGATCGATGCGCCGGACGGCCCCGGTCTTCTCTTCTACGGCCACACAACGGTTGATCTGGAGGATCTGGGCTTGGCAGGCGCTTATACCCTGACCTTGGGCGCGCCGGGGACGCCGATGACCTCCGCGCCGTTGCCCTCGTTGCAATCGCCCTTCCAAGTGACGACGACTGCTGTGCTGCGCCGCGCCCCCGATCTCGTCTATCGCGCCGCCGCCCCGATGACGCGCCCGTGGTTCTGGCGCTCGCTCTTCGCGCCCGACGCGCTGACCCTCACGCTGCCCCTGACCGACGCCGTCCCCGGCCCCGTCGCCTTGGGGCTGCGCGTCTGGGGCCAGAGCCGCGCGCCCCAAGCGCCGGATCATCACCTGCGCGTCCTCTGGGACGGCGTGGAGGTGAGCGATCACTTCTGGGATGGCTCTGAAATGGAGGCGTGGACGGTCGCAGGCGCGGATCTGACGACGGACGGCAGCGAATCGCACACCTTAGTGCTGGATGCGCCTGGCGACACCGGCGCGCCCGTCGATGTGACGTGGATCGACGCGATTACGGTCACCTGGACGCGCGATTTGCGCTTCGCCGATCATACTGGATGGGCGCAGTGGCGCGCAACCGCCGCCTCGGCGGCCTGTTGGGATGCGTTGCCCGACGACGCGCATCTCCTGATGGTGCCATCGCAATCGGAGGGCGCGGTCTGGCACGCGGAAGTAGGTGACATCGCCACCGCAGAGGCCGGGCGGCGCTGTCTTCCTCAGGAACCGCTTGGGCAGGGCTGGATTGGGCGGCCAGAGGCGGCCCCGCCTCCGGATCTCATCCGCCCGCGCGAGACGCTCAGCGTGCCCGCGCTGTTGGCGACCTCCTACTTGATCATCGCGCCCCGCGAGTTCCACGCGCCGCTGGCCCCGTTGCAGGCCGCGCGCGAGGCCGAGGGTCTGACGGTGACCCTCGTCACGCCCGCGCAGGTGTACGATACATTTAGCGAGGGCTTGCCGACCGCTCAAGGCATTCAAAAGGCCGTCGGGGTGCTGCACGACCGAGGCCAATTGCGCTACCTCCTGCTGGTGGGCGACGCTGTGGCCGATCCGCCGGCGCTCTGGCAAGCGGATCAACCGCAAGTCCCCACCCGTTGGGTGCGGACGGCGGTGATGGGCCGCACGCCCTCCGATCACGCGCTGGTTCAGGGCCTAGACGGCGAACGCGAGGGCGAGCCGTTGGTCGCCGTGGGCCGCTTCCCGGCGACAACAGCGACCGAGGTCGCGGCGATGGTGGAGAAAACGTTAGCGTGGGCGCCCCCGCCGCGTCCCTTGCTGCTTGTGGATAACGAACCCTCCTTCGCCGCGCTGGCCGACGATCTGGCGGACGTAGTGCCGGCCGATGCGCGCTTCTCCGCGTCGGAATCCGATGCGCGCACCGAGTTGTTACGCTGGCTGCGCGCAGAATCGGATAGATCGGTTATAATAACCTATTCGGGGCATGGGAGCCTGCCGATGCTGGGCGATGAGAAGTTGTTGACTCGCGAGGATGCTGGCGCGTGGCGCGCGCCGACCGTCGTCGTCGCCTGGACGTGCCTCTGCGCTAACATCACCCATCCGACGCACGCGGGGCTGGGCGAGGCGTGGCTCCGCGCGCCGGAGGGCGTGGTGGCGCTCGTCGGGCCCACGGGCGAGACGACGACCGCCGAGCAGCGCCCGATGGCCTTAGCGTTCCGCCACGCCTGGATCGACGGCGCGCGCTTGGGCGATGCGTTGCTCCAGGGCTGGCGCGCCACCCCCTCGCGAGACGCCGAGACGAGCTTTATTTTATTGGGCGATCCCGCCCTACCGATGCAGGGACATCAAAACGAATGAACTTTTATTACACATTACGAAGTACGCAATACTTAGCGCCTCAGATATGATAAAAAAACGTTACTCCTACATAATACCCATCGCGGGTCTGGGGCTGATCGTGATCGGTGCGATCTTGATCGCTCTCTCGACGCTGCCGGATGGCGC
>JBKHCQ010000002.1:0-37586 GCA_046541755.1 Anaerolineales bacterium
GTGATGGCGTGATCGCCCACGTCGGCGTTGGCGGGCGTCCCGCTCAGCGTGGCCGTGCCATCTCCGTGATCAGTCAGATTGAGCCAGGCGGGCAAGTCCTCCGCCGTGATGGTCAGCGCGTCGCCGATGTCGATATCCGCCGCCGCGACCGTGTAACTGTAAGCCGCGTCCTGCGTCGCCTCCGTGACCGGTTCGCTGGTGAACATCGGGGCGTCGTTGACGTTGAGCACGGTGAGGGTGAAGGTTTGCGTATCGGTCAGGCCGCCCGCGTCGGTCGCCAGAAGCTCTACCAGATGATCGCCCACCTCGTCGTTGGCGGGCGTCCCGCTCAGCGTGGCCGTGCCATCGCCGTGATCGACGAAGGTCAGCCAGGCGGGCCTACTCTCCACTGTGATGGTCAGCGCGTCGCCGACATCCACATCCGCCGCCGCGACCGTGTAGCTGTACGGCGCGTCCTGCGTCGCCTCCGTGACCGGTTCGCTGGTGAACATCGGCGCGTCGTTGACGTCCGTGATCGTGATGGTGAAGCTCTTCTCGAAGATTGCCTGCCCATCGTCAGTGCGGACGCGGATGGTGTAACTGTGCTGGGTCTCGTAGTCGAAGCTCGCCGCCGTCCGCAACTCATTCCCGCTGATGTCGAACGCAGCATTGTCGTCATCTCCCGCGCCGGCGACCAGACTGTAAATGTGCGCGGCATCGTCCAGATCCTCCGTGCTGAACGCGCCGACCACCGTGCCGGCCGGCTGGTTCTCGGCCACGCTCGCAGCATCCAGACTAATATCAGAGGGGTTGTAATCGTGGGGATCGGTGCCAGCCTGGTACTCCTCCAAGTTGGTTAGAGCATCCGCGTCCGGGTTTTCACTCGCATCATCTACCAGCGGATCGAGGCCGTTATCGATTTCCCAGCCGTCGGGCATGCCGTCGCCGTCGCTGTCATCGTCCTGCGGATCGGTCCCGGCCTGGTATTCTTCTAAGTTGGTCAGGCCGTCACTATCCGGGTCGGCGGCGGCGTCGCTATCATCCAAGGGATCGAGGCCGTTATCGACCTCCCAGCCGTCGGGCATGCCGTCGCCGTCGCTGTCATCATCGTGCGGATCGGTGTTGTGGGTGTTGACTTCCTCGCCGTCGATCAGGCCATCATCATCGGAGTCCGCATCATTGGGATCGGTTCCGTAATCGTTGACTTCCTCGTAATCCGTGAGCCCGTCATCATCAGAGTCTGGGTTGTTGGGATCGGTGCCATAGGTGTTAACTTCCTCGCCATCGATTAACCCATCGCCATCGGTGTCGGGATCATTCGGATCGGCGCCTAACGCATCTTCGGTGGCATTAGTCAGGCCGTCGCCGTCGTTATCGAAGGGCACGGTAACTTGATGCGTCGCCGTCACTTCGCCGCCGTAGCCGTTGGTCGTCGTCAACAGAACGGTGTAGGTATCCGTAGCAGGGAAAGTGTGAAGGATGGTCGCGTTGTTCGTCGTGACCGACACGCCGCCATCGCCGAAGTCCCAGATGTAGCTCACGGGTTGCGAGGCCGAGGCCGGCGTATAAACGGCAGTGAACTGCGTCTCCCAATCGCTGGCGTCCGTCTCCGGCTCGAAATCAAATCCGGTCGCCGTGACCGGCTGATATACGGGAATGACCTCGGAGAAAGCCGCGTCGTCGTAAGGATTCTCCACGATGAGATGAACCGTGTAGTCGATGCTGTCCGTGAAGGTGTGGGTGACGGTCGGTTCTGAGGTCGCGACAATGGACGAGCCATCGCCAAAGTCCCAGGTGTAGGTCATCGGCAACGAGGTGTCAATGGAGGTGTAATCGGCGACGAAGGCGACCTCTTCATCGATGAGCACGGAAGCCGGCGCGTAATCGAAGGCGGCGGCGGTGACGGCCGGCCAGGCGTTGAGGAAGACGTCATCCACGTACCAGCGCAGACCGGATTGGGCCTGGGCGTTGAAGCGGAATCGAACATCCGGCGTCTCGCTATAGGCGCTCAGATCCACCTGTTGCGTCGTCCAATGGGACGTCGTATCGTCATAGGTCGCGAGCGTGCTCCAACTCACGCCATCGGTCGAGACCTGCAAACGGCCCACATCGCCGGCGGATTGCATAGCGCGCGCGGTTCTGAAGCGCAGCGCCGGACTGACATACTCGGAGAGATCCACCGGCGACGCAACGCGCAGCGCGCCATCAGGGCCGGAGGAGTTGGCTCGCCAGGCGTGAGACCAACTGTACCCAATATCGCTGGCCAGAGACCACGGACTGCTCCAACTCCAGAGGCCGGCTCCGCTTTCCATATCGTCCTCAAACACAGCGAAGGAGGAGTGGGCCGGCTCGAAGTCATCTCGTGTATACGCGGGCGTCGTGAGCGCCACAGCGATGTGATCCTCTAACGTGGCGGCGCTCAGGTTGCCGGCGAAGATCTTCACATCCACAAGGGTGAAGGATTGGGTCGCCGGCGACAGGGGCATATGATCATGGAGCAAGCGGCCATCGAAGATTAGCTCCAATATCTGCGAGCCAAGGCCCAGGGTCTGGGGATCGCTGACGCTCCAGGCGACGGGGACGCCGCGCTCATCCACCAGCAGGCCCTCGATGCGATAATCGCCGCCGGCGTCGGTCACCTCCACGCCAACTTCAACCACCAACTGATCATAGCGGCCATCGCCGTCGTGATCCACGGTGGTTGTGGTGAAGATGTTGGTGGGCGTCACATCTAGCGGCGCGAACTGACCGGGCGAGGCCGCGCGCAGATTGCCGAGCGCAATAGCGCCGCGATCCACCGGGCCGTCTAATTCGGCAATCTCATAGGCTTTGTAGTGACGGGAGTCCAACTGCTCGCCGTTGGGAGCGTAGAGGCGCAGGTGCTCCAACGTGTACGGCAGGGTAGATTTCGTGATATCAAACTGGAGCGCCGCCGCGGCGTCATCGCCAGACCAACTGGCGTGGCCCAGGAAGGTTCCCGCGCCGTCGTATAGATCGCCGGTCACGCGATAATCACCGGGGTAGTTGATATGCAGCGGCGCATCAACAACTAAGGATTCGTAACGGCCATCCCCGTCCTCGTCCAGGCCGCGATGGGAAAAATCTTGAGCCAGAAGCGCGGGAACGACCTCAAAAGCGTCCGGGACGTAGGCGTTCGTCTCGTAGGTCAGATAATGATGGGCCAGCAATTCCTCCGGCTCCGCCAAGATGATCGGTTGCTCAGCGCGGGCGACCCACAGTTCGGTCACGCGATAGGGGCCTTCAAGGCCCGCATCGCCAATTGGCCGGCCATCGAAGACCACCGGCACAGTCTGAACGCCCCAATCTAAGTAGAAACCACCCAAGTAGGGTTGATCAGCGCGGGCGCGGATAGCTTGATCGCCCACAAGCAACGTTCCGCCAATCTGATACTGACCGGGTTGCTCAACATACACCTCGAACTCGGCCACCAGTTCATCGTAGCGGCCGTTATCGTCCGTATCGATGCCGTAATCGCGGATGACCCGGCCAATCTGCACCGCGCCGCCCTTAGCATCAGCGCCATCATAGGCAGCCACCAGCGGCAGGAAAACGCGGGAGGTCGGCGTAGTCGGAGCATCCGCCGCCGCGTTCTCCATCGCATCAAGCGCATCCGAAAGGAGCGCGGATTGCGTCCCCCCGCCCCCCAACATCGCGGCGCAATCGGGTGTACCGGCGGAGGAGGGACTGCATACGGTAGGCACGGGATTGTAAGGCCAGTTTTCCAATGGATTGGCAGGGTCTGGAATATCTAGGGGAAGTTCGTAGGTTTGCGTCGCTACCCGGCCGGCGGGGTTGCTGCTGGGCGGATCGCGCCACTCGCTGGGCGCCCAGTTGTCGCCGTGCCAGGTCTCGTAGTTCAAGATAGGAGCATACGGCGAGCGTTCAACTTCCAAGGGGTTATGACTCCACCAGTGGTAATCCCAGTTACTGTTAGGATATGCAAATTCCTCGGTAGGAACCCCCTCGCCCTGACCGTACCAAATGGTATTGACCATGCCGCCGCCATTGCTGCCATCCTGCCAGTCCCAGCGGTGGTCGGATGTGACGATCAAATCTCCAGCAGAATCAAAATACCATTTATATATAGGTCCAACCAATTTACGTCCATTATAGTAGGGATAGTAAACGTCGCCCGCCTCCTCACCATTATAGCTGCGAGCGCCTTTCCAAATGCCATCCAACCAGACCAAGACGGAATGGTCGTATTCGTAAGGGTTGTTGAATTGGCCGCTCTCCCCATGCCCCGGCGTCTTGTTCCAATCCACTGCAAATGTCTTGGCCGGGAAGCCCGCCGAGCGCAGGAGGCTCGTCAAGATATTGGCGTTGTCCTGGCACGCACCGCCGGTCATCGTCCAATCAGTGCCATCGTGGAACTTTTGCATCGCGCTGCTCCAGTTGTTGTTCGTGTAAATGTAGACGGTGCGAAACTCCCGGTCAGCGCGTTTGACGATTTCATTAGCGGCGGTGGTGCGATTGGTCTGGCCTTCGATAGCCGCCATCGCGTGATTGACGAAGACTTTCTGCGTGAATTGTTCGGTCCAGAAAGCTTGAGCGTAACCTTCCGTCAAGCCATATTTCCACAGCGAGCAGGCGGAGTCGGGATAATCATCACAATTCGGAGGCGTCGAATCGCTGAAACCGGGGAAATAGTAACTCCATTCCGGCGTCCGCCACCAGACGGAGACCTCATCTCGCAGATCATCCGGGTCGTCGTCGTAGATGTACGCATCAATTTCGTCCGGGGTGAGATCATTGGGGAACTCGAAGATCACGTAGATAGGGATATTCTTACTCCACCCGCCAAGAGACATGGTAGCGGTGTAGGTTCCGGTCTTGGCGTTGGCAGGCACGGCGATCTCCCAACTGCTATCGAAGTCCCCCGTGGAGACGGGCGTCAGCGTCGTCAGGCCCGAGCTGGAGATGCTCAGGGAGGCGCCATGGTACTGCGGGCCGCCGATGCGGAAGGTAGCGCCGCGCCGGACGACCAACGCCTCGGTCATCAACAGTTGTTCGCCGCCTTGTAGCACCGGTAGATATTTGCGGATAAGGTTGCCCCACTCATCCTCCTCCATCTCATCGATGGAGCTGAAGTATTGACGGGTTTGGAGGGCCGGATCGTAGCGCATGTAAAGGCCCGGATCAAACGGATCGTTCGGATCAGTGCCGAACAGCTTCTCCTCCGCGTCGCTCAAGCCATCGTTATCGCTGTCGGCGTCGGAGGGATCGGTGTAGAATGGCCCGCCGGACAGGCTGTACCATCCTTCCAACTCCAGGGCGTCGGGTATCCCGTCGCCGTCAGAGTCGAGCGAGTCGAATGGCCCATCGGCCAAAACCGGCATCGGTGGGACAAGTAATGATAAGATAATAACCAACATCGTAATTCGAAGTAACCCCAACTGCTTCTGTTTCATAGCGCCAGCCTCCTGCTTAAATGGATAGGAATTCACCTGAAAAGCCTCATCTGTTGCTCTTAAGGCTTTCCCTAAATCATTCTAGCAAAAGTGCGTCATAGAAATGGAAACAATTGTTTAAAGAAGTGCTAAATCGGCCGGGGATGCCATCAGCGAGGAAGTAAAGTTGAGGCTTTCGGATTTCGCCGGACAACTCCCCGGACAATCCTAAAAGCAACGCGGATGCGCGTGTTTGTGAGGATCACGACCCTTTTGGCGTCGTTCAGCCCCTACGTAGAGATCAGGTCAGCCGCACCGGCACATCTGAGGTGGTGACCAGGTGCTTGCCGCTGGCGGTGGTGGGGATCTCATCCATTATGGTCAAGATCAACTTGACCGGTTCACCTGCAAAGAGTTTCAAAACCTGCCGACGTACTAAATCGAGTTGCGCCTCCTCAAACGCCGGGCCGCGCTCGATGAGAATCTCAATCTCATCCCGCCGATGTTGATGGACGCGAATCTTCTTGAAAGCGATCGTCTCTTTAAACGCCGCCAGGTAAAAGGCGTTGCCATATATTAAACGCCCGCTGGGCAGGGTAAAGATACTTCCGACGCGCCCACTGATCTCTCGCACTACGGGGAGGCCGCGACCACAAGCGCAGGCAACGTCATCCCACATCGCCGCATCGCCGACGCGAAAACGGATCAGGGGCATACCATAAGCGTAGAGCGGGGTCGTGATCACCTCCCCCACCTCGCCGGGCGCGGCCGGCCGCCCGTTCACCAGAATTTCGACGTGGCAAAAGTCACTGAAGACGTGCCGGCGTCCCACCGGGCATTCGGCGGCCACCACGCTGCCCGATTCATGGCTGCCGTAGCGATCGGAGACGGGACACTGGAAGACTTCCTCGATCACGGCGCGCTCGTGGGGCCACAATTGCATGGCCGTCGTCTCGACGCATTTGGGGCGGATGCCGGTGATGTGCTGCTCGGAGATCAATTGGGCAAAGAGCGCGATCACATTGGTATAGCCGGCGATCAGATCAGGCTGCCAGCGCGCCAGTTCCTCCGCGAAAGCCCGCATCCGTTCGGAGGTGGGCTGAAAGCCGTCCATCCAACGCTCCTGTTTGATGTGATACACAAGCCGCTCTGTAAACGTCTGCGGAATTTCTTGGCGGCGGCCCCAGAACCAGGCGACTTTATCGCCGAACTCCCAGCCGAACCAGCGCCGCGAGCGGGCGAAGGCCGCCGCGTTCGCGGCCTGATATTCGAGGCTGTGGTAGGCAGCGAACGGCTCCCCGGTCGAGCCGCTGGTCACGGCGCGCTCCATATCCGCCTTAGAAAACCCTTCGGCGATTAATTGATCTTCATTCTGGCGGATATCGTCCTTAGTCAACAGCGGCAAGCGACGAAAATCGGCCGGGGTGCGGATGTCCCGTGGCGTGATGCCCAGCGCATCGAAGCGGCGGCGGTAGAAGGGCACGCGCGTGTAGGCGTGATCCAGCAGCGCCTTGAGCTTCTCCCAGGCGACGGCCTGTATCTCTCCTGGCGAGAGCCACTGATCGCGTTCAAACGCGCGCTCGATCTCCCGCGCGCGGGCGGCATGCGGTTGCCATCGGCGGAGAAAACGATAGAGGTGGTTGGGCACATCAACCTCCGTTACGCTTCTACTTCCGAAATCGCATATTGGTGCTTGCCGGAGGGCAACGCCGGGATCTCGTCCGGGAACTCGAACCGCACCTCCACATTGTCGCCGAAGGCCGTGTGAATGGTTTGCGTCAAGGTCTCGGTCACGGAAGGTGGAATTTCGCCGATCAGAGCCAAGCGCACGATCATCAAATCCAACGATTTTTGCACAATTTGGAATTGCCGGATGTTGGGATGCGCCAGGGGGCTGTAACCGGCCCCGGCAAAGCCGGCCCAAGCCGCGCGCCCATCCCGCGTCTTGAAGGCATCAACTATGCGGCCCTGCACCGGCGCCAACCTCGGAGCGGCCCGCCCGCAGGGACACGGCGCGCCCGCATCCCCATCGTACCAGGCGCCGATGTCGTCATTGTGATAACGGATGAAGGGCATGCCCAAGTTATTCAGATTCGTCACGACAACATCACCCTCCTCGCCGGGCGCGGCCGGCCGGCCATCGCGCAGAATCTCGATGTAGTTATTCTCCACGCTGACGTGTAATCCCGTGTGGGCTTCACACTCGCAAGCGAGGCCGCCCAACTCCTTCGAGCCGTAGCGGTCGAAGACGCGGCAATCGAACGTCGTCTCCAGGATCTGCCGCACGGCGAGGAGCAACACCTCGGCGGAAGAGAAGATGCCGTCGAAGGTGATGTCATCATAGCCTTTATCGCGCACAAACTGGGCAAAGCGATGCAGGCTGGAGGCATAGCCGAAGAGCAATTTAGGTCGGCGGCGGCGCACGTCCTCGGTGAAGGCGGTCAACGATGCCTCGGTCAACAAGAAGGCGTTGGTCAAGAAGCGGTTCCACGTCCAATCCAACAAGCGCGTCCGCAACGACTCCTGAGCGCGCACCTCGAAGTTAGCGCCCCAGATGTAGGCATGCAGTTGGCCTATCTCCCAGCCGGCCCAGCCCAGGTGACGCTGGATGTCGGCGGTCACGGCGTCGCGATAATCGTTATCCTGCATGAAGACGAGCGGCCGCCCGGTGGAGCCAGAGGTGGCGACCTCGGTCAGTTGCTGGCGACGCGCCGGCTCGGTGGTCATCAGATCATCGAAATGCTCCCGGATAAGGTCTTTGGTCAAGAGCGGAATTTTCCGGAAGCTATCTGGGTTCTGAGCCAGGTCGTCGGGATGAAAGCCAACCTCGACGAAGAGCCGCCGGTAATAGGGGGTGTGTTGATAGGCATACGCGACCACCCGCTGCAACTTTTGGCGTTGCAAAGCCCGCAACTCAGCGGCGGATAGCCATTGGGTGCGATTCAGCTCTTGCAATCGGCCCAGAACGCGCCGCCCGGTCAACCCTTCATGAGCTTTGAGCGCTGTCCAACGCAGTAAATCAGCCATACCCCCTCCTATTTTCACTCGACATACACGGTCTTTCGCCACAGACCGATGCGCGTAAAGGTGATGTGCGCGACAACGTCGGCGTTCATCTTCTTCTGCCACACAGCCAGCGAGGGCGCGTTATTCACTTCGATGTAGGCGAGGATGCGCCGGTAGCCCTTCTCCTGGGCCGCGCGCAGCCGCGCCTTCGAGAGCACAGTTTGCACGCCCTGCCCGCGCGCGCCGGGCGCGGTGAAGGCGTCGGTGAAGAGGACATCGCCCGGCTCGAAGCACAAGTCGACGCGCTCCAGCGAGGCATCCGTGCAACTCCACGCATACCCCACAATTTGCCCCTCGATGCAGGCGGCGATGCCATCGTGGCCGCGCGCCAGCCGTTGAGCGCACAGATGCGCTTCGGAGGGCAAATATTCGCGGCGCACGAAATCCAAATCATCGGCGGCAAAGGGCCGGACAGTAATCGCGGCCTTGGGGCGCGTCTCCGGGAGCGGGTGTGCCAGGGAGCGCGCCACGACGGCAAATTTAATCCGCCGGTAGGGAAGTGTCAGCGCCTCTTGGCGGATGTGGGGCCACGCGGCCCGCCAGCCATCCCGCCGGACGCGCCAACGCCAATCCTGCCAGATGATACTAAAACGATTACCAGAACCTGTCATAATAACATCCTCATCTGATCGCGTTAATGGCTCAAGAAGTACCGACGATACACCTCGTATCCACCGGTGCTCAATTTCAACCGGAGAGGCGAATGGACACAGGTGTTGCGGCCAAAACAGACCAATTGACCGCCGAACTTGGCTTTGAAATCGCGCACGCCGTAGTCCTCGTCGGGATGGCCCGCGCCGCCGAAGTCGTAGACCCTGTAGCCGTGCTGCGCGCCCCATGCCAGGATGTTCCACATCAACATCTCGTTAGGCATGTAGGAACCGTACTCGCGATCCAGCCCGCCGTACCAACCGTAGATGATGTCCTTGTAAAGCAACTCCACCGAGACGGCGGCGAGGGCCTCATCCACGCGGGCCACGGTGAAGCGGATCATCTCTTTTGAAAAGAGCACATCGAACGCCGCCTCGAAGAGCGAGAGATCAGCCAGGGGAATCTCGGCCAAACTATACGTCTGCGCCAGCAGATCATAGCAGCGGGCCACGCCCTCGCGATCCGTCACCGCCGCGACGTTGACATCCGCCTGGCGCAGCCCACGGCGGATGTGCTTGCGCGTGCGCCGCCCGAGGCTCTGCAAGACCTCCTCCGGGGAGGGGGCCAGATCGATCAGGTAGTTCAGATGATCGTCATAGGCGAAGCCGCTGGCGATCAACACCGGTTGGATCACGTCCGGATCGGATAGATTGCGCAGTTCGGTGAAGAGCGACGCACCATTCATCTCCCGCCGATATGCGCGCAGGAGCGTCCGCAACGCCTCCCGGCCCGCATCCCCCGGCGCGCAGAGAATGCCGCCGTAAACGACGGAGCGCGTGGTGAGCGGGCGCAACCAGCCCGCCATCAAGGTAACGTGCACGGGCGACAGCAGGGCGAGCACGCGCTCCTCTTGCACCGCCGCCCACAATTCTGGGCGATGCCCCTCAGCGCGCCGGAAGACCTCGAACATCTCCGGCGTGTGGAAGATGTTGCCGTGGGGGTGCTCATCCACAAAGCGGCGCCATTGCGCCTCTGGCAAGCTGCGAACAACCGAAACATTCATAGAGGGAAACCTCCAATCCGCACAGTAAACTACCGCTTCACCAGGGGCAAATAGACAAACTTGAGCACACCCGGCGGCCAGAATTCATCGGCGCCTAAATCGGGGGCTTGATAGGGGCGAGGTTGACCGTCCACATCATTCCGCACCCCGGCCTCCACGCCGGCATCCAGCGCGACGCTCTCGGGGAGAATACGATAGGTATCGATCAAGGCCGCATCCCCAAAGACGTCGTTGTTTCTCTCGATGTCGCCTTGACCGTTCCAGTACAACGTCGGTTGTTCTCCCCACAGCGTCGCGTTCAGGATGGCGCGGTTATTCGCCGCGACCACGAGGCCCAGCGTGTGCCCAGAAAGGATGGTATTCGTCAGAGCTACCGTGCTATGATTGCCATAGCCGTCATCCGTGATATAGACGCCGACGTCCACATCACCTGGATCATTGGCAACGTTATAAGCAATCGTCGAGTGCAGTAACCGGGGCGAAGCGGCTTTGATATACACCCCCGCGCCGGTCGCGCCGGCTTGATTGTCCATCACCACGGTATTGACTAGCACCGCATTGCTTTTATCCAAGAATAAGCCGCCGCCATTATCCCGGGCCGTATTCGCCATAATGATATTGCGGTCGAATGTGGCATCACTGGAGCGCGCATACAGCCCCCCGCCCTCGAGCAGCGCGCTGTTGTTAAAAATCCTGTTATGCGTGAGCGCCAAGTCATCGGAAGAGGATACATAGATCCCGCCCCCCTCGTGAACGGCCGTGTTAGTCGCAATGATGCTCCCCCGCAACATAGCCGCGCTATCATAGGCGAACACTGCTCCCCCGCTCTGTCCCGCGTGATTATGGGAGATGTTGAGGTAGTCGAGACGCGCCGAACCTCCATAGAGGTAAACGCCGCCGCCACGCGCCTCGGCCCGGTTATGGGAGATGACATTAGCGCCGGAGAATGTAGCCGTGTCCCCTTCCATATACAGCCCGCCGCCCTCTCCCAAAGAAACATTGTACGAAATATCATTATCGACATAATGGGCCTGACTCCAACCCAAAAACAAGCCGCCGCCCTGCTCCGAGGCGAAGTTTTGGCTGAATTGATTGGCAATGAGCGTCGGACGATACCCCACCAGCGCTAACCCACCCCCACGTGTGGCGCGGTTAGAGGTGATGATGTTATCCTTGAGTTCGGCGGCGCTATTATATAAACGCAGGGCGCCGCCTATCTCGGCTACATTTTCAGAGAATGTATTGACCTCGACTAGGGAGGTATCCCCACCTAAATAGAGACCGCCGCCTAGATCGGCAGAGTTGGAGATGAATGTATTATTGGTAATCGTCGCGTTACAAGAGACAACGTAAAGACCGCCGCCGGTAGCATCATCTTCTGGCCTAACAGCGACCGCCTGATTACCGAGGAAGCTGTTATCAGCAACTTGAGCGGCATTACCAACTAAGTATAGACCGCCCCCATTATCACCGGCGAGGTTAGAATGTACCTCGTTCGCTTCAAACACAGGTGCGCCCGCATACGCATAAAGTCCGGCCCCATTCAAGGCATTATTATTAGCAAGGGAATTTCCCTGAAGCGACGCTACGGTGTTTTCCAGGCACAGCCCGCCGCCGGTGATGACAGAAGTATTGCCGGATATCGTATTATTGCGGAAGGTGACATCGCTGTCATTGAGCAGCAAGCCGCCCCCCTTGCGGGTCGCCCTATTGTCAGAAATGGTATTGCCGTTCAGTGTAGCCCCGCGCACAGTAACCAACATGCCTCCGCCGCCAAAGTCGCCCGTATTGTTCGAGAGCGTGTTGTTGCTAAATATCATTTCACTTTCATCGATATAGAGGCCGCCGCCTTCCGGTGCTTGGTTGCCCGATAGGGTATTACGACTGAGCGTCGTGTCGTCGCTCCGGGTTAAATACAGCCCGCCGCTCCGAATCGTAGCGATGTTGTTGCTAATATTATTCTCACTGAATGTCGAGCCGCCGATGTCAAATAGGCGCATCGCCCCGCCGTAATCAGCCTCATTTTCGCGAACTGTGTTTTTAGAGAGGACAAATTGGCCTTCTCGCAGATATAACCCCCCGCCATAGCCGCCGATCACCTTGTTGGAAGCGATGGTGTTTTCTAGAAACGTCCCGCCGGTGGATCTCACATAGATGCCGCCGCCTCGCGCCGCTGTGTTCGCGATGACCTGACACTGTTGCAGGGTCAGCACGCTCCCATACGCCACGTAGATGCCGCCGCCGGCATCTGCATCCCCCACGATGTGTCCCCCTAACCCGGCGGCATTGCCATTGATAATGCGCAATCCCGCAAGCGTCGGGCCAACGGCGCCGACGACGTAGACGCCCCGCCCTTGCCCCTGCGCATCTATCGTAGTGGGGTTCGCAATCGGATCGGGCGTGGCCCAATTACCGGGGCTGTAGCCTCCCTGGATCGTGAGGGTTTTGTTCAGATACACTACCTGCCGCGACTCGCCCCGCGTATTGATCCCGGTGTACACGCCGGCCGCGACCTTGATCACATCCTGAAAGCCGGCCGCATCCACCGCAGCCTGGATCGTCGTAAAATTGCAGTCAGAGGCGCAGACGGTGTACGTAGCCGCGCGGGCCGGCTGCGGCACCCCGCTCAACAGCCATCCCAAGCTCAACATCACAGCGAGACTCAAGAGCAAAGTCAGCGTGATTTTTTTCATCTGATGGGTGAAACGTTTCATCGCAAAGCCTCCTTGTTTGTGGTATGGATCACAGCTCTATAGGTGTGACGTTTGATTGTAGGAAAAGATGAACTTGCGCCGCCTGCGCCTGCGGATGAATCGCAGGCTAAAAGCTAAAGTCGGCTAAAGACCAACTGAAAGACAGAAATCCACGGGAAAATCAAGTCAACTTTAGTTGACCTGCGCTTCTTAGCCGGGGATTTCAATCTTAGGCACGGGGCGCGGCGGGATGTTTTCCGACGATCAGCCGTCGCTCCCCAGCTCTATTATCCTCCTCCAGATTCCCAAATGATGAATGATGGGGGAATTTCTCGCAACCAATAATTCTCTCGCGACCGATACCCACATCATTTCCCCAAAAAGCGCAGACCGTAATCCCACAGCGTCAACGCATCGATGTCGCCGGTGATCGCCAAGGCGCTGCGCGCGCCGTTCGGCCAGCGGCCCAGGCGCACCAACGGCTTGTCCGTTCCTTCGATTTCGGCCAACAGGGGGCGTTGATCCTCCGCCGTGAAGGCTGTCGGCGCCAGATAATATGAATAACGCCGCGCCTCAGCGCTGATCTGGACGATGTACCCCTGCTGGTGCAAAAAATCGGCCAGGGCAGGCGGGGCATCCGGCGCCAGTCCGATGAAGGGGCGGTTGGCGACTCGAATGGTAAAGGATGACGCTGTAACCTGCTGATAGCCATCCCCCCACGGGGTCGTCGGCGCGTCGATTGCGACGGAACGCGCCAGCGCAATCGTCCCCGGCGGGCCGTTGATGATGACGTGGAGCTGATCCGCGCCCGCCTCGGTGATCTCGACCGCCACGGCGGCGCGCGCCCGCCACCAGGCCGCGATCTCATCTAAGCGCGCCATCCACACCGCCGGCGAACGGCGGCGCGCCGCGCGCAAGACCGCCTCCAGCGGCCCCTCACACGCCGCGATGCGCTCCGGGTGCAGGCCCAGGACGAACAGCTCGCCCTGCGTGTACGTCCGCTCCAAAATGGCCAACCAGGGAGCGTCCATCTGGGCCGGCGTCTTGAGCGGCAGGCGCTCGATGAGGGCCTCGTCATCGGGGAGGCTGTAGGGCATGCGCACCAGACCATCTTCCAGCACAGGCAGGGAGGGATAGATCGCGGCGGAAAGCGCGCCGTAGAATTTCAGCCCCTCGCGATAGGCCGGCGTCTCGCGCCCGTCCAGCACATCCCAGGCCAGCCCCTGGCTGCTATCGTAGGTCAGATTACGACGGCGCAAGGCCGTCAGCGTGTCGGCGGCGGCGTGGAGGTAGGGGCCACGGAATCCCCGCGCCGCGATCTCGGCCTCCTCGCAGATGCTTTGCGCTTGCGCCACCTCGTCCAGATGCTCCGCCAATGAGAGTTGCGCGTGATCCACGTGCCGATAGCCGTGGATGGCGAACTCGAATCCTGCCGCCGCATATTGTTGAATCCGTTGCGGGTGGCGGCGCAGGGCGACGGCGGTGATGGGAAAGGTCGCCGGGCATTCGTAACGGCGCAGCAGCGTGGTGAATCGATCCAGCGCGCGGTGCATCTTCCTCGGCGTCGGCCCATAATGCCGCGTGATGCTCACGCCACGACGCAAGAAGTTGGCAAAGCCCTTGCCCTGAAGGGCGATAGCAATAGGGTTGGTTCTCTGAGCGCTTGATCTCATACGCGCCCCCTAATCCAAAAGTAATTGATAAGCGGAGAGATATAGTTCCCTCTGCTTTTCCCACTGATATTGCGCGTAGAGCCGTTGTGAGTTCTCGACTAACGTCTGCCGCTTCTCCGGATGTTGATAGAGATCTAAGATGGCCGCAGCTAAACTTTCGGGGTCGCCCGGCTCGAAGAAGCAGAGGCTGTCGTCATCGAAGTACGCCTGCACGGAGCGCAAGCGCGAGGCGAGGACGGGTTTCTCGAAGGCCAGGTAATCGTACATCTTGCCGGTATGCACCAGATGCGAATAGATGGACGCTTTCTGGGCGACGATGCCCACATCGGCACGGCGCAGTTCCGCCGCCAGTTGCGCGAACGAAACGTAGCCCAGGTAGTGAACTGCTCCTTGTAAGTCCAACGCCCCGATCTGAGCCAGGAATTGATCCCGGTACCCGCCCCACCCTGTGATGCGCAGTTGCAGGCCGGGGATCAATGATCTGAGTTGTGCGACGGCCTGAAGCATCGTGTCGTGACCGTAACGCTCCTCGATGGCGCCGTGGCAGATGAGGATGAACTGGCCGTCGGACGGCGGTGACGCGCCGCTCTCTGTCTCTGGGGTTTCCATCTCGAACAGGCGGGCATCGGGCACGTTGAGGACGACGGTGATTTTATCGGGATCGGCGCCGCGCGCGACGAAGGAATCCTTGAGCTGCCGCGTGACCGCGAAAGCAGCATCCGTATATCGCAGGCTGGCTTGCTGGATGCGCGCCAGCATGTTGATCAAGGCGCGGCGGGGCCAGGGTGCGCGCGCAATATCAGCCTCCTGGGTCATCCCCAAGCGCGTGGCCCACAGCTCCGGCGTCGGCTCGTACAGTTGCAACATCACTCTTGCGCCCAACAGGCGGGGGATCAGCGTCGCGAATACCAAAAAGTCGGGCATCGTGTTCACTTGGATAAAGGCGTAGGGCCGGCGCAGGTGATTGCGAGTGAGCGTAAACGCCGCCATTACAAAGAAGACCGCATACTCGTAGAGATACCGTCCCGCTCCACCCTTGGAGCGCCGCAGCGGTAAGCGCCACACGTGGAGGCCGTCCACATCCTCGCGCGCCGGCTGATCGCGGCCGCGCAAGCAGAAGACGTCGACATCAAAGCCAAAATCGCGCAGGGCCAGCGCCTCGCGCCGGACCAGCATATCGTGCGGGTAGTAGCTGCTATGACGGACGATGCAGGCGCGTTTGGTCACGCTTTCCCTTCCTTTGCAGCTTCTCGCATCTTGCCTTATCTCGCCTCATCTTGCCTTATCTTGCCCCTCATCACGCGCGCGTTACTCCTCAAAATATGCCGCCGTTTTAATCGGCGGCAGTTCAAGCACGCGAAAAGATTCCCAGGAAATCTCGCCTATCAGATCGTCTTCCGCTAACACGCCCGCCCACGACTGATCGGGCTTGCCGTATAATCCCTCGCCATAGAGAACCAGGGAATTCGCCGCAAAATCGCCCACATAGGCGCCATATTCCTGTAAAGCGCGGGCGATGATTTTGGCGGCCTCCGATAGCTCCAGCGTCTCGACGTCAATCGTAGGATCAAGTTGGAGACGTCCGCCCATAGGAATGCCATGCTCGTCGCCGTAGGCATCATAGGCTGTGCTGGCCGGATAGACATAGACGCCGGGCCTCGGGGCGTCGTACGCTATCACCAGGGCATGATCGATGTATCCTCGCTGTATCTCTTCCCATCGGATCAACCCGGCCAGCAGGGGAAAGCCGCTGGCTCGCGCGCTGCCGATGCCCTCCGGCTGCACACCGTCGCCCTCCAGATCGAAGAGATAGCCCCACTCCACCACCCATCCCCCATCCCGCGGCCTGGCCCGAAACATATCCCACGAGAGATCGCGGTACAAATCCACTACGACCATATGAGCATCATCCGCCGGATCGGGCATCGCGTCATCCGGGATGGGGATATCCTCCCCAAAGCCGGCGCCGCAGACTTCCCAGGCGTTATCGCAGGGGACATCATAGATGGGCGTATGAGCATCGGCGTAATACACCGGGATCGTCCAATCATCCAAGTTGATCCAAAATCCGCCGCCGCCGCTGGTTTCCAGCGTGGCGATCATCGCATCGGAATTGGGATCGATGGCGGGATCGGGGCCGATGGGGACGTTCCAAGGGCTGTCGGGACTGAATAGTTGCCAAACCTTCACGCCGCCTCGAACGACGGGTAAATATGCTTGGGGCGTCAGTTCAACTTCAAAGGCCGCGGGGGCGACCGCGGCAAACTCGGATGCTGTATCGGAGAGCGATGTGATGCTAATAGCCAACAAACCTATGACAACGACTAAAGTAAAAATCTTCTGGGCGTCCATCATTCCTCTCTTAGGCAGTTCCAGGAATCAAAACCTCCCCAACCGGATGTTTTTCCTCGGAAAACGGCTTACTTTTGGGAGATTTATTCTCTTGGAACGGCCTTATTATTTCTCCCTATTTTTGAACTACTGTCAGCAACTGACGCGCTTTCTCCCACCACTCCTGGCGTCGAATGGTCTGGAGTGCGCGCATCTCGGCCCGAAATCGCGGTAGATCATCCTGCATCTCCAACAGGGCCTCTCGAATGCCCGGGGCGGTGTTATCGATATGAAGCGTTCCTTGGTTAAAGTAGGTTTCGAGCACCGGCCCCTGGGATGTGATGAGGGGTTTGCCTAACCACAGTGCTTCGTTGGCGCCGCTGAGGAATTGATAATCCTCGACGCACAAATCCATCATCACATCGGCGGCCTCTAAAAGGGAAAAGAAGTCCTCTTGCAAGTAGCCGGTGAAGTGGGCGTTTTCCGGCGCGCTGTCCACGATGGGCTGCCGCGCTCCCGAATAGTCACCGGTGATGTAAAAATGAATCTCCGGCAATTCGCGCGCCGCTTTCAGCACCTCCCGCACCGGCTCATCGGGGCTGGCCGAGCTGACCATGACGACGTTCAGGCGGTTCGCGGGCAACGCCAGCGGCTCGGTCACGCGCGGCGCGAGCGGCGGATCCTCCAGGACCAAGCTGTGCGCGCCCCAATCCATGACCAAATCGCGCAGGTAGTCGTTGGTCACCAGGGTAGTGATCGCCCGGCGCGAGAGGAAGCGGTGCAAGGGCAACGTCCATTTCCACATAGGATGTAGCAAGGGCGGCGTGTGAGCATCGATGATGAATTTGGCAGGGAAAAACAGACTGTAGATGTACACGGGCAACGCCGCAAAGATCGGGGGGTCTTGGATAAATACCAGTTGGTAGCGCGTGCGGATCAGAAAGATGAGCGTGGCGAAAAATTGATAGGGGTATTTGTAGAGCGCGTGGTATTTTCCCTTTTTGGCCGTGATGTAAATATGCTTCACATCCATCCCCAGGTGCTGCGCGATGATCTGACTTCGCCGCGAGCCATGGGGCGCGCCCCAGACTAGGAATAAAGCCTTAGCATCTATTTGAATCGACGGTTGAATCGACGGGTCGCTGTTATGCATGGTCATCTTCCATCCAGATATTGCCCAAATATTGCGCGGTATAGTCTCCCACGGTCATAAATACGACATCAGGAAACGAAGCCATATAAGCCAACAACTCTCGCGTATACTCGATCATCATCTGCCCGCTGGCGCGATAGAATAGGTTGCGCAATCGCAGCCCGTGCGCGCGGATGAACGAGGGCTTGAAATACTCCGGCTCGATGAAGTCTCGCCATTGTTTCCAGCCCCCCCCGCCCCCGCCGCTCACAAACTCGGCCGGATGCGCCAGGTAGACGATGGGTTTGCCCGTATGATGGGATTCTATGTACAGTAATCTAAACAGAATTTTTAACATGCCCACGCTAAAGATCCTGAGTAGCGTGGAGATAAAGGGCGCTCCGGTCGCCGAGACCGGCGCCTCCCAAATGGGCATGTCGCCGGCCCGAAAGACATTATCCGCGCGCGGACGATAGGGACGGCGCGGCGCGAAGACCCATCCCAGGTTGATGAGATTTGAGCTGACGAAATCTATCCTCTGAGAGCAGACCGAGCTATCGACCCGGTAACCGTGTTCGACCAACACCTTCATCGTCGGTGCCCCGACCTTCACACGCGGGGCGCGAAACGCCTGGATCGGGACGCCGGTCACGGCTTGCAGTTGCTCGGTGGCCTGTCCGATGTACGCGCGCTGCATCGCCTCCGGCATTTGATCGTAGTTCTCCTCGGTGCCGTGGGTCAAGCCGTGACAACCCACCTCGTGGCCTTGATGTTGCATCCTCGCAATCTCATCGCGATAGGCTTCCGCCGCCGTCGCCGTGACGAAGAAAGTCGCGCGGATCTCATGTCGCCGGCACAGATCCATTGCCGTTCTCAGCGCCTGCAACCGGTTGTCCAACGGAATCCATTCGTCGGGGTCCGCGTCCCACGTGATGAGTACCGGCACTGTATGAGAGCTAGCGGGATGGTTCACAAGTATCTCTCGAACAGGTCGCCCAATTTAGCCGCGCTCTTGTAGATGTTGAACTCTTCTACAATTCGCTTCCGCCCATTCTGGCCCAACGTCCGGCGCAACGCTGCATCTTCTATCAACCGCTGGAGAGCATCCGCCAACGCCTCCGCGTCCTTTTCCGGCACGAGCAGGCCGCTCACGCCGTCCTCGATCAACTCCGGGATGCCCGACACATCGGTGGAGACGGCGGCGATTTCCATCGCCATCGCCTCCATCAGCGAGACCGGGATGCCGTCCACATCGTTGTTGCGCGCCGTGATGCACGGCAGCGCGAAGATGTCCGCGCGTTCCAGGTACGGGCGCAGATCCTCTTGAAAGACGGCGCCGGGCAATTCGAACGATGCTTGCAGGTCATATTTCTCAACCAGGTGATCCACAAGCGGCTTCTCAGGGCCGTCGCCGATCAAGGCGCAGTGGAAGGGCACGCCGCGCTCGGCCAAAATCCGGCATGCTTCCACCAAGAAAGGCGCGCCTTTGCGCTCCGCCAACTGCGCGACGAAGAGAATCAGCGGGATATCGTTGTCGGGTCGCGCATCGGGCGGCGAAAAATCGTCCGGCGCGAGGCCGCAGCGAATGATGTGCATCTTGGCCCCTTGCTCCTCCCCGCCCGGCACGAGATCCATCAGAAATTGACGGCTGAACTGGGAGATGACGCTGATGAATCGCGCGCCGTGGACTTTTTCCGGCAACAGGACCCGGTCAATAAAGAAGCTGTTGTGCGCCGTGAAGCTGTAGGAAATATCGAGCAGGCGCGAAATCACCAGCGCGATGGTCGCGGCGTTGATGGCAAAGTGCGCGTGAATGTGCTCGACGTTCAGACGTTGCATCTCGCGGGCCATGCAGATTGCTTCGCAGAAGTGGAGGAAGGTGCGCCGGCGATGTGAGATGCTCTCCCCTGGCCGGGTCAACACGAACCACAACGTCTTGAGGTATCGAGCCGGTCGGGTGAAGAGAAAATGCAAGTGCGCGCCGATGAAATCGGCCCACCGGATGGGTAGAACATAGAAGGTGCTATCCACCAGATGGCGCGATTCCAGCGAGAGCTTGTCCTTGACGGGTTTCCAGATGGCAAACGTTTCGATGTTGAACCCTCTTTCCTGCAAGGCGAACACTTCCCGGTACACGAACGACTCGGTCAGCGCCGGGAAAATATGAGAGACATAGGCGACGGTCTTTTGTGAGTTCATCCCCACCCCTCTTTTCGACCTCTATTGGGTTGTTTCGCCAATGGCGGCTTGATCAACCAGCCGGCATCTCCTCCGTCGGCGGACTGGATCGCTTCCTCGATCCAGAACAGGGGAAGTTTATAGCCACTCAACACCTTACAGCCGAGGCAATACACGGATGCGCCCTGATGACATCGCAACCGGTAGACCAGATACCGGCCGCTGCGATACGGCGTGCGCGTTTTGCCGCGCGCCAACGTCGGCACGGGTAGACGCGGCGTATGTCGGGCGTCCTGTTTCGGCTGCTTCCCGCCGGGCGCATGCACCATCGAGAGATAGCCGACCTCCTTGGCAATGCGCACCGTCAAGTCGTTGTAGCCTCCACCCGGCCAACAGACGAAGTTTACCTTTTTCTGCAAGCGAGCTTCGATGATCTCTTTAGACGCGCCCAGTTCATATCGCACGCGAGCTTGATAGGCTTCCTCGCTCTCCCAGCTTTCCTCAAGTTGATGTCGCGAGCGATAGTGTCGCACCCACTGGAAAAGGCGCGGCCGCCAGCCGCGCTCCTGGAACAGCGCCGGGCCGCCGCGCGCCTCGACCTGGCGGATTAAAAAATCTGCCAATTTGGGATCCGGGAAATATCGGCGGGCCAGCAATGATTTTCGATAGGTGTAGATAGGCGTCCCGAAGGGGACAAACGAGGATTGGTCTTCATTGAGCCACAGATATTTGCGCTCCGGTTTGGCATTCCATGCCAGCCAGGGGTAGCCATCCTGGGGATGGTGAAAATCCACGATATGATGATCGTTAAAGTACCAGGTGTGCGTGATGGTGTGGGATTGCACATCCATCACCCCGGCAGATTCCATCTCCGCTAACTCCGTCCAAGATAAAAAACCGGTGGTTTCCAAATCCCGCGCCGCGCCGCGTCCCGCTGCTGCATCATCCGAATTAAGACGTCGGGTATCTCTGGGATCGACAAAGTCTGGGTTGATGAAAATCGTCCCTTCGCAACCGTAACGTTTGAGGATCGGGTAGGCGTACACCCAGTTATCGAGGTATCCATCATCGAATGTGAGTACGATCGGATTGGGGGGGAGGGGAGCATCATGCGCCAGATGATCGTACAGATGTTGGAGCGAGATTGTCGTAAAGTTGTGATTGACCAGCGCGCGCACGTGATCCTCAAACACGCCCACCGGACACGAGAGATTGCCCCACAACCACTGCTGGTTATCTGAAACGCTGTGATACATCAGCACGGGGACGTGGATTTTGATGTCGATCGCGGGAGATTTTGCCATAATCAAGCCTCGTCTAACGAATGATGGTACAGAGATAGATGTTCGTCCACCTGCACTTGCGCGCTAAACGCCGCCGTTGCCCGTCGCTTACCCGCCAACCCCATCGCTTGCGCCCGCTGAGGATCGGATAAAAGCTGTGATATCGCCGCCGTGAGTTGCGGAACATCGCCAGGCGGCGTCAGGCGTCCCATCTCCTCCGAGGTGATGACCTGCACAGTACCGGAGACCTCGGAGGCCACCACCGGCAATCCCGTGGCCAGTGCTTCCAAGAGCGCCATTGAAAGCCCCTCCCACAAAGAGGGGAGCACGAAGAGATCGCTGGCGGCCAGCAGCGCCGGCACGTCGCGGCGGCTGCCCAAAAAGTGGATGTGCGCATCCACATGTAACGCCGCCGCCTGCGACTTCAAGGCCTCCCGCAAAGCGCCATCGCCGATGAAGAGTGCATGCGCGGATGGATGGCGCGCCACAATGGCCGGCATCGCCTGGATCATGTACGGGTGTCCTTTGCCTTCTTTCAACGTGCCGACGAGCGCAATCAGACGCGCGGTCTCTTCCAAGCCCAGCTCGCTGCGGATCCCCGTTGGATCGCCGGGTCGTTCGTACTGCTCAATATCCACCCCGTTACAGATGACGATGACTTTACCGGGAACGGGACGGATGGTCTCCGTGATGGCGTCCCCCACCTGATCCGAAACCGCGATGAAGCCATCGACGAACCGGGAGGCCCATTTATATAGCAGGTGATGGACAAATCGTTTTGGCCCTAGCAGCCACGTGTGGCCGGCGAGGTCGGTTTTCGCCAACCTAAATTGGGCGCTGTGAAAGGTCCAGAAAACGGCGCGGACGGCGGTGGTGTACTTGAGAAGTAAGACGAGAAAATCGAGCGTGCGCAACAAATGGGTCTGCACCACATCGATGTCATATTGCCGGACGATTTGGGTCAACGCTCGCCAGATACGCATCATATCGCCCAGGAACCAGGGGAAGGCCAACACGCTGTAGCGACGATCGGGCAGGATATGCACGTCAATGCCCAATTGTTCTATATCCCGCCGCAAGGGGCCATCTTTAAAAGAGCAGACGACGGGCCGGGCCGCCGGCGCATTCATCGCATTCATGTATTTCACCAGCGTCCGCACGACCTCCTGGGCGCCGCCGATGTTCAGATCTCCAATAATCTGCAAGACGTTAAGCGATCGTCCACGGCCCTGTGAGGCTGTCATCTCGAAAACCCCCCGGTCATCGTATCAGGAGCGAAATGCATGGCCCATCTGCGCGCCCAATGCGGCAGACCAAAATCTTCGGGCCGGAGGTACGCTTGCACCATATTGGCAACCAAGCCCAGTGAAAACCACCATGTACCGATGGCATGCCAGAAGAAGCGCGCATCCATAACCTGGGTGGCTATCAGATAGAAGATGATCGATAACCACAGCAGGACGAGCAAGCGCCAACTCCAAAATCCCTCACGCGGCAAGCGCGGCAACACCTTGATCGTCAACCGTAGCCACCAGAGCACGGCGAAGAATTGGAGGAAAAACCCCACCAGCCCCATCTCCGCCAAAATCGTGAGATAGGTGTTGTGCGAGGTCCCCTTATTGATGTCCCAATCTGTGGGCGCGGCACTCCCCACGCGGACCATAAATTTCCAATCGTAACGATCATAGTTGCCGAATCCCCATCCCCATAAAGGTTTGGCGTAGAACATTTCGCGTCCGGCGTTCGCCAGGACGATGCGACTATCCACTGTATCCTGGACCCCCAGTCGTTTGAGCGCAAAAGCGACCTCATCTGCCAATATCGTGCCAGATAGAATCCCCGCTGCCACGATGGTGGTGATCAATAGCAAGGACATTGTCTTGGGATACAGAATCAACAGTCCCAAGAGGACGGGCGCTGACGCGAGCCAACAGCCGCGCGTAAAGGTCAAAAAAATACAGAACAATCCCAAACAGAAGGTCAAAATTAAGAGCCACCGAACGATGTCCGATTGGCGATGCATGGCTTCGTGAAAAATGAAGACCATACACACGATCAGCGTATAAGCATAGGGTGTGGGATTAGTGAATGTGCCGGACATCCGCGTGCCCATTCTGGCGATATCCCATATCGGAGGCAATGTCTGAGGCGCATAGCGCCCCCAAAAACCGAGCACAATCTCCCCGACGCAGACGAGGAACATCGGCAGCACTAACCGCCTCATATCCTCCGCGCCGGGACGCAGGACCCGCACCAACCAATACGCGGCGAACGACACAAACATTCGATCATACAGCTCATACAGGTAGATGAGCGGGGAGCTTCGCGTCAGCAGGACAGAAACTCCGGCTACGACGAGATACATCACCATCGAAAGCTCCGCCCATCCCACCTTCACCGGCTTGTACGCTTTGACCTCCAATGCCCGCGCTAGAATGGCCAATCCCATCGCCAAGGGAATCAAAGCGCGATGGACGAGCCAAAAGACGCGCGATCCGACCGTCTCGAAGGGCAAGAACGGCATCAGCACAAACCAGACGATAACGCTCAGCCATGGATAATGATTGAGCAACATCCCCGCCGGCGCGGCGAAGAGGACACCCAAGGCGAGCAGCCAAGAGCCTCTGGCGAGCAGCAGGGCGACCAACAAGCCTAATATTCCCCCAAGTAATAGAGGGATGCCAGAGGCTAAAAAACCCCTATTCCAAAGTTTCCGCATTTCTCTCTCAAAATTCATCTTTTCAACAACAGTTCCTATGAGGATATTCGCTCAAAGAGCTGGGATAACGCCGGGATGCGGCTGACGCGCTCTCGCAAACGCTCCACAACCATCTGATCCTCCTTAGAGAGACCGAGCATCAGCAAAGCGCTGACATAGGTGAACAACAAAATGCCCGCGCCGATAATCGTTCCCGCCGTTGAATTCCCCGGCAGGAGCCACTGGCGCAGCGCGTACGTGGCCAAAGACGCTAACAAGGCTGCGATCACCGGCTTCACGAAGCTCCGATTGTACGGTAAGATCCGAAACAAGAAGAACACCTCTAACATCAGCATGAGATTAACGGTAGAAAGACTGATTGTCGTCGCCAGCGCCGCGCCCACCACACCCCAGCGCGGGATCAGCCAGAGACTGAGTAGCGCCAGCAGGAGAGATCGCACAGCCGCGTTGAGGATGTTCAGCTTTGTATTGCCCGTCATCGTGACCATCACGCCGCAAATCCCCACCGCCGCGCCGAACAAATCATTGCCCGCCAAAATGATCAACCCCAGGGAACCGGATACATAGCTGTCGCCAAAAACCGAGAGGATAGGACGCGAGAAAAACAGGATCAGCAAAAAGAACGGCAAACTAAAGGTCAGCGTCCATTTGGTCATCGTCTGGAAGAAACGCCTTAATTTTTGCATATCCCCGCCCGCGTGCAGTTCTGATACCACAGGCATGGACATCATACTGATCGAAGTGTAAAAGGCCGTGCTGACCATGCTCACGCGCGAAGCGACGGTGAAGACGCCGGCCGAGGCGACGGTGCTGAGCGCTCCTAACAGCAGGATGCGAAGGTTAGGCCCCAACATCAACAGAAGCTCCGAAAGATAGACTGGCAACGAGAAATGCAACATCCGGCGCGCATGCCGGCGGCTCACGCGGAGCGGGCGGTTGAGCGGAAATAGCTTGTTCACAAAATAGAGCAGCAGCCCACAGGATGCTATCGCCCCCATGGAGTAGACCGTCATCGCCTTGACAGCGGTCAATCCCGTGAACGCCAACCCGACAATCAAGAACAGCTTCAAGTAGGTTTGGAGGATGTTTTGCGCGATGACGCTATATTCCACGCGCTTGAACCCCAGGAGCACAAAACTCGCCACCGTCGCTAAAGTTCCGGCGGGCACGGCAATCGCGACGATGCGCAAGAGGGGCACCAAGCTCGGCTCGCGAAATATGATCTCCGCCAGCGGCGCAGCCAATCCAAAACAGAGCAACCCGCCCAGCAAGCTAATCAGCAGCGGCAGGCCCCCGCCAATCTGGATCGTTTGCCATAACGCTTCGCGATCCCGTTCTGCCGCAAACATCGAGATGAAATGCGTCGTCCCGGTGTTGAGGCCCAACAAGGCGACGCCCACGACGATGTAAAAGGTAGAATCCGCCACGCTGTATAACCCGTATTGTTCATCTCCCAATAGGCGCGCCAACAAAAACCCGAGGATGAACCGCCCCGCATACTCCAGCATCGTGCCGATAAAAGAGAGGCTCCCGCCCTTGGCCACCGTCAAGATATTCTGATCCGACGCTGATGATCCAACGTCAGAATTTTCGTCCAGGAATTTCTCCGGTTGGGATACGGAGGCGTCAGTTATCGTCATGGGGCTTGTGCTCGTCTTCGAGATTGCCGCCAGGCAATACCCAAAATAGCGCAGAGGGCCAGCCCCGCTGCAATCACCAGGGGAATTAGCCACCCTGGACGACTCACAGCCTCATCCTCCAAAGAAATCTGAGGCGCAATCTCGGTCGCGGCGGATGGCTCAGGGGCGACCGTGGGGGAAGCCGTGGGATCGCGCGCCGTCGCAGTGGACGTCACGACCTCCGACTCAGAGAGACTCGGCCCGGTGGTTTGCACATAGTCATCGCCGAACCTCCGCGTATCGACCGTACTAACCGCCCCATCCTTAATCAACGCCAGATTTCCGTTCAAAGCCCAGGATTGATGCATCAACACATCCGCGGCCTGCTGCACCCCCTCATCTGTCGTGCCGGTCACGGCCAACAGAGCGCGCGACGCATGCCAAGGCGAAACCATAAGCTGGATATATCCCAAACTCGCATTCGAGGGGAAGCGCAACGTCACCCAATCCAACTTCTGCGCGATCACATCCGAGTTCGGCAAGAAAGGCTGCGGCAGTTGATTATGTACCTCTTGCAACACGCGGTTCCGCGAAGGTCGCCCTACCGCAATGATATGATGCGCGCTCAACATCGCTGCGGCATCCGGCATGCCCAACGTCACCGCCGGCGCGAAACTAAGCCCCCCAGAGGCCTCGCCCAGCATCGCGGCCAACCGCAACGCAGAATCCCACACCTCGCTCTGAGGGCTTTCGGGCAGCGCAAAGAGCACGTCGGTCAAATCCGGGCGCAGATCAAAAGGATGCGAGAAGAACTTCAGATCCAACACCTGCTCATCGCGCACCGAGTGCTCCAAGTGCAACGCGGATGTGCTAATGACGCGCAACCAGACATTCGCGTATGCGCACTCGTCCACCGGGAACAGCTCAGACTCTACAGAAATAAGATTAAGCTCGCCATTGCGGACGAGGGAAAGCGGCAGCACCACATCCACCCGCCCCGCCAACGCGGTTTGAGCGCTGAGCGCGATGGTGGCGATGGTCTCATGGTTAAGGGCCACACTCAGCGATGATCGATCATAATCTAGGTTCTGGGCATGTCGAAAGGACAGGCTCAGCGTGATCTCGTCGGTGAGATGCCAGCCCACGGGGATATCGAAGTAATAGCTGACCCTATCGCTGAATCCATCCAGCATCCCATCTTCATATCCCAAATCGGCTAAGGTCATCTCGGCCCGGGGGGAAATTTGAGGGCGTTCCAATCCGACGGACGGGCCGCGCACCACTGCATGCGCCCCCGTCAGGCCGGGGAAGCGATTCCGGGAACTTATGGCCCGACTCGCCAGGGCAACCGCCTCATCATGCAATCCAGTGAGAATCAAAATCGCCTTCGATGGTTCCCAAGGAGATACGAGCATCTGCACCACGCCGTCATACTCCGCAACCCCGCGCCCTTCTTGCACGAAAAAGTAATCGGATGGGGGGCGCGAGCGCTTTATATTGCCCGCCGTGCCCGCTTCGATTTCTGAAGGCGCGCTCGTGCTCACGGTCGTCGTCAAGGTGCTCACATTCACCGGATGATCGCGCGCATCGAGCAAGGTCGCCGTGTTCTCCACCATAGCCGCGGTCAGCGCATCGCTCGCGCGCAACACCAACTCCCGATTGATCGTCGCCCCCGGAGATAAGGAGGGCAACTCCCAAGCGACCTCTCCCGTCGCTAACTCAACGCAGGCCGGCAAGCAGCGTGTGAATTGTGTGGGGGTCAGGATCGCATTCACCAGCGAGAAAGATGCGATATGGTCATCCGTCGTATTCGTCACTGTCAAGGTATACGTCAACAGCGCGCCCGGCGCGACGGAGATTGGCCCCTGAGTGGTCAGGTGCAGTTGCCGCTCCTGCAAGGCGAGCGGCAGAGCGTCTAGCTCATTAAGCGCCCCTATCACTTTGTTGCGCTCTGGCGTGCCGACCACAATCCAATGCTCGTACGGCAACGCTGCGCCCTGCGCCGCGATGCGTTCCAGCAGCTCCCCATCGGTCGTGCCGCTAATCAGCACTCCATACGTCAGCGCGCCCAATCTGGCAGATGTCGCCGCCGCGCCCGCCAACTCCGCCGCCGAGGGATGATCAGGCAACACGAACTGGACGCGATCGGGTGCCACAGCGTTCTGATAAAAGGGCCGTGGATAAAGCGCCAAGTCCACCTCGATAGGGCGTTGTTCGTAGGCGAGTGCGAAGAAGGAGGTGGCATGGATGGTCGAATATGCATTGTGTGGGATGCCGCAGATATAGCTCGCGTCCAAGATCACTTTGATGGTATGCGAGCGTGATGGCAAGGTGTTGAACACCGAGGGCGGCAAATCGATGCGCAGACGAGCGTGTTCCGCCGCTGCATCATCAATGGGGGCGATGTGCAGAACTTCCCCATCCAACGTGATGATGAGATTCCCAAAAGAAATTGGCTCGACGGGTCTCGCTAGGGGATCTGCCGAATGATAGGTATAGCTAAAATCCAGCTCCAAAAAGCTCCCCGCCTGAAGATGCCACCCTTCAGGCAGTCGTAGCGTATAATCCGTCGTACTATACGGGCTGCGCAACGTCCTCTCGCCGTATTGCAGATCAGATAGTGCAATCTGCACGCCGGGAAAGGCATCGTCAGGCGGATCATGGCTCTCTTGCGCCTCCGTAGAAGAATAAAAAACGCCCAGAACTAGCCAGGTCAGCAAAACCCAAAATATCACAACGCTTCCGATGCGGACGCTGCCCCTGGATCTCCGCTTTCTCTGCTCACTCATCTTAATCACTCCATTACTTAGACGGCACTTAGACGGCACTTAGACGGCCAGGATCTCCGCCGTTGAACTGCTGATCGCGCCAGAGACCGACTCTGAACGCTGCAAGGATTTCTCGGCTTGGGCCAGAAACTCCTCGGGACTCAACTGATTACGTTGATAGGTCGCAACCGCGGCTCTGCAATTCAAGTCGAGGGCTCCGCCCCCCCTTTCCAATTTGAAGGACATCGAGGTTATCCCCATCTGCAACTCCTCGATAAAGCTCTCAGCCTCTTCCTTCCGCAGGTCGGGGAGGAGTATGGCGAACACGGTACCCTTCGTCCGCGCTATCACATCCTCCGTCCGTATATGGCGCATCAAGAACATGGCCGCCCGGCGGATCACCGCGCTTTGCTCCTGCGGCGAAGAGAGCGCTTCGATTTCCCGGGCGCGATCGATATCGATGCAGGCCAAACTCAAGGCATACGCATTACGCTCAGCGCGGGCCATCTCCTCCTCTAATCGCTGTTTTAAGAAAGTTCTGTTATATACGCCACTTTCCTCATCCAGGATATTAAACTCGGTTGGGGAGCGCAAGGGAATTTGGAGGTATTCCAAGAAGAACGCCAATCCGCAGCCCAGCGCCAATCCGAACACCGCGCCCAAGGCTACCTGCATTTTTTCATTGCGCGCCACTTGATACCCCTCTTCGGGCGCGGAGTCGAGAAGATTCAGATTATAAATTCCCTGAAGCTCTTGAAGATCTTTAACATAGGCCACGGTCTCATCGCCAATCGTGTTAGCCAAAAGGGAGACGCTTTCGCGATTCCGGCCCTGAACCGTGATTTTCAACAGGTTTGTCCCCGACAAAGGGTAAGCATCAATCGAGAAATACGCCATTTGGGACATGGATAATCCCAACTTATCCGCCACCCGCCCGCGAACTAAGCGGCTCAGGGCTATTTCCGCGTAAGTGTTACCGATCTCGGTCTGCCGACTTAAAATATCGACCCCGTACACCACGCTGCCGGCGAGAGAGGGATTAGGCACGATGACAAAGGTGACGGTGGCTTCGTAAATCGGGGGCTGCATGAATGTAAATACGATCGTGGCAGTTAAGGTGATCACGAAAACAGATAAGACGATCCACCACTTTCGCAACAGAATCAGCATATAGATCTTCAGTTCCATCTCTTCACCTGGCCTCCCAAACATTTCTAGGGCTTTGGGATTTCGCCGGACAATTCCCCCAGCGATCCTGACAACCACTATCCCCGTACACAACACAAACTTCGGAAGCTGTCAGGTCATATCCACCAGTAGCGATGACGATGTCATCGCCTATCGAGGGGGGGATATACCTCACAAACCTCCGAAGTTTGTCGAGGATCTATGACCTCCGCACCTATCTTAACGATCAAGAACAACTGCGCGACTCAAAAATCAAAACGATCCGTTACGCTCGTCCTTTCCGTAAGTAGGGCAAAGTGTACAATGTTTGCTAATTAACGCAAACGTTATCTCCTTTCCATCAACACTTTCACATCAACACTTTCACATCAACACTTTCACATCAACACTTTCACATCAAATCCTTCAGTGAAATGTTGGGACTAAAGCAGTTCCAGAAATTAAAACCTCCCAAACCTGATGCTTTTTTCTTGGGAAACTGTTCGTTTTTGAGAGATTTATCAAACTACACTACAGGGCGCCGGCGCCAGAGAAGACCGAAAGAGCCGTCAACCACAAGATTTTCAAATCGAGCCACAAGCAGCAATCTTCCACATATTCTACGTCGTGATGAGCAATGTCATCGAAGGAAATCGTGCTGCGCCCCATAACCTGCGCTAATCCTGTGATGCCGGGCAGGACGTTCAGGCGTTGATAGTGCCACGGCTCGTAAGCTTCTACTTCCCAAGGAACGTTGGGCCGTGGCCCGACGATGCTCATCTCGCCCCGCAGCACATTGATGATCTGAGGCAGCTCATCCAAGCTGGTCTTGCGCAAGATCGCCCCTACCTTGGTGATCTGAGAAGCTTTGATCGGCTTGAAAATCGTGTGGCCCTCTTCAATCTTCCCTTCAACTTCCCCCTTCACAAACGCCTGCATATACGCCCGGTGCTCGCGGTCATCCAAATTGTGCTGCATAGTGCGAAATTTAAACATTCGGAATGGATTCCCATCCTTCCCGATGCGCTCCTGAATGAAAAACGCCGGGCCGGGAGAATCCAATCGAATGGCCACCGCACACACAGCCATCACAGGTAGCAAAACAGGCAATAGCAAAAGACAAATCACCCAATCGAAAAGCCGTTTAGCTACCTCGTATGGCCTTGGATAAGACCATACCTTTGTTTGTTGTTGAATAAAAACCGAGTCCATGGTACCCTCCTTTCGCAAAACAACACTTGACTCTCCTGAAAAACAAAGATCTCAAAAGTGGTTCCCGCGCTCACCTGAGCTTTTTCAGTAGAGCCGACTGAAATGGCGAAAAACCTCCTTTCACCTAGCGTATCGACAGCCCAAATTCATCGAACTGCCCATACGTGCGTCTCTGCCTCCCCCCTACTGACTGAATTTTACAAAAAATGTATGAAGAGCGAGTATTAAAAATCCTAAAAATTCCTTAGCAAATGGGCGGGGACTATACAGAAGCAGCGCCTAACTTTCCAGCAAGCTGACTCAACCGGGTAATTCGAACTCGAGACAACCCATTCATAGCTTCCCGGAAGGTAAAAGCCTGAGTAGTTTTGACATGAGCGGGATGTTTTCTCCCGAGGAACCGATGAGGGGGAAGCGACGGCTGATCGTCGGAAAGCATCCCGCCATGCCCCGCGCCGAGGATTGAAATCCCCGGCTACTAAGCGCAAGTCAACTCAAGTTGACTCGATTTCCACGTGGATTTCGGTCTTTCAGTCGGTCTTTAGCCGACTTCAGCTTTTAGCCTGCGATTCATCCGCAGGCGCAGGCGGCGCAAGTTCGTCCTTTCCTACAATCAATCAAGCGTCACACCTGATGAGGGGGCTTTTGGATTTTGCCGGACATCCCCCTAAGTGGCCCTCAGAGCAGCGAAGAGGGGCGCGTTGGTGAGAATCACAGACCTTTTTACGTCGTTCTAGGTTGTGGGTAGGCATAGCAAGATTGCACCCGATGAGCAACCAATAAAAAAACGCTCGATCCGGTTAAGGATCGAGCGTTTGCGGTTATGGATAGACAAGAGACGTCAAGCCATCAAATTTATCTTACTCCTCTGGCGTATACCTCCGGCCCGGCCAGGGGAGGAAGCGCGGTACCTGCTCCCGATAGACCTCGTAATCCGCGCCGAACTCATGATGCAGGACGCGCTCCTCCTGGATCGAGCTAATGATGAAGTAGAGGGTAATGAGGATATTCAACACGAAGACGCCGTAGGTCATCACCGGCGTTAGCCACAACACCAGCGCGGCGAAAAGATAGAGCGGATGTCGGATATAGCGAAAGAAGCCGCGCACTTGGAACTTCCCCCTCTCTTGTGAAGCTTGCGGATGCTCGGCCAGGGCCTGCGCGACGCCCAGAAAGTGCGCGATCCCCGCCTGCCACGTCGCGATCACCAACGCGATCCCGGCGGCAATCTGGCCAGCGAGCATCGCGGCGCGCCAGGGCATCGGCACGGCGTAGAGGATGCGAATCGGGGAGACCGCCAGCAAACCCAGCAACGGCGCCAGCGTCGCCACGCTGATGAGCACGAAGAGCAGCCGATACCACCGATGAAACGCCTCGCCGAAGAGCTTCGCGCACCCACGCTTCACCATCAAGCTGGCCAGCGCGCTGTGCAACAGCGCCCATCCGATAAAATAGGCCGCCAGCGGCCACAGACGCAACCACGTCGTAAGGTTCAATGTTCCTCCATTCGTCTCACCATCCGTTACATCTACAGCAACAAGATCGCCGCCGCGCCCGTGATGAGGAGCAAAACCATGCCGGGTAACAACGCGCGCCGCAACTCCGAGGAGCCGGTCGTCAGCGCAAAGCCGCCTTTGAACAACGTATTCGCCAGCGCCGCGATCATAATCGCGTCGGAGGCCACGGCCCTCGAGACGCCGCCGTTCTGCGCCCGCACCAGATCAACGACCGAGAGCGTAATCGCGTCCACATCCGCCAATCCAGAGACCAGGCTGGAAAGGTAGATACCGGTGTTGCCAAAGTAGACCTGGGCCGCCTTGGAGATCAGCAAGACCACCGCGTACACCAATCCAAATTTGATGGCCGGCCCTAACTCGAACGGGTTGGTGAACTCCATATCATGCTGCTCCTCGGTCGGGTGAATGAGATAGAGGTAGCCGGCATAGGCGCCGCCGGCGGCCAGACAGAGCAGCATCGGCCAGAGCAAGAGACGCCCCAGAGCTGGCTCTAATGTAAAAACCACTACGATCACCCGCACGAACATCACCGCCCACGCAATGATGATGGCCAGCGAAAGGGGTTTCGCCAGCGCCTCGTTTTGGTTGCTGCGCTGAGCGAAACTCAGCGTGACCGCCGTGCTGGAGGCAATCCCGCCCAACAGCCCCGTCAGCCCGATACCGCGCCGCGTTCCGACGACCTTCATCAGTACAAAGCCCGAAAAGCTGATGCCGGAGATGAAGACGACCATCAGCCAGATATTATAGGGATTGAGCACATCGAAGGGCGGCGGCCCATAGCTCTGATCCGGGAGCACCGGCAGGACAATGGCGCTGACCACGGCGAACTTGAGCGTCGCATAGATATCCTCGCGGGTCAACAGGCTGGCGAAGCGATGGGTCTCCGGCTTGACGGAGAGCAGTACCGTCATCACGACGCCGAGCGCGACGGAGAGCGCGATGTGTTCCCAGTAACAGAGCGCGCCCACAACAAAGGTCAACAGCGTTGCGATCTCCGTCGTCACGCCGCCCTCACCATCCAAAGCGTTGACGTAATAAGCCACCGAGGCCAAAATCCCCAACAACGCCGCGATGACGGGCAAAGTCCAACTCGATCCCGAAACATCGGCCAACATCGCCGCGCTGCATCCCAGCACGCTGATCAAAGAGAAGGTGCGCACCCCGGCGAAAATCTCCTTATCCGAGGCCTTCGAGACATGTTCCCGCTGAAGGCCCACCAAAAAGCCGATGACTAAGGCAATTCCAAAGCGATAAAATATATCCGTGTGTTGTGGCATACGCCTATTCTCTCTCCTCTCTTAAACTCAATTAGGCTGGATGACTTTGCCGCGCGACGATATCGCCGACCTCGGCGCCAATATCTTGGGCGATCACGGGGCATTTGATCTGCAACAGGCAAAAGACCTTGGGATCGGCCGTGCTCAAGGTCTCGTAGTTCGCCTGCCCCTTGGCGATCACGACCGGCGCCGATGCGAATAGAGATTGAAACGTCGGGGAACAGAGATCCAAGATCGTTCCCGGCGCATCGACGCCCGTATCGACTAACGTCGCGACCTCGTCCAGGCCGGCCGCGCGCGCATCCGCCAGCGTCGCGTCGTTCAAGATCGGCCCGCCCTTGACGGCGTAGGTCACAGGCACATCCAATGTCTCCACCAGCACCCGGTCGAAGACCGTCTCGCCCGCGTTATCGGCCAGAAAGAGCACGAACTCCGCCTCCGCCAGCGTCGCGAACAGCCCCGGCCGGTCATCGATGGCGAAGGGCTGCTCCAACACCCGCGTGAGCGATTCCCACAAATCGTAATCATCCGCCACCGCCAGATCGATGATGTTGCCCGCGATGCTCAATCGAATGGCTGTCTCCAAGGGATGCTCACTCGCAGCCAGTTGAGAGACGAGTTGCGGATAGAGCGTCAGCGCCTGGCGGGTGCTCGCGTCCTTGGCCTCGCGGTAGGGATCCTCCGCCTCGACCTCTGCGCGCACGATGTGATGGACGTGATAGGCGATCTCCGGCGGCGTCGCGCCGGTGGGAATATCGCGCAGCAGATCCAATACTTCCACCATCACCGTCTCTATCTGTTCCTCGTCGGCATCGACGTGACGGGCGGCGCTCAGCGCCTGGCGCAAAAAGCAGGGGTAGCAATCGAAGTACGTGCGCATCACAGCACCTCCGCCCAATCCTCATCCAAAAAACGCTGAATCTCCAGCAGATATCCATTCGGATCGCGCAGGAAACAGTGGTAAATACCATAGGTCTCGTTGATGGCGGGCGCCTTCTCAAACGGCACGCCCCGCGCGCGCAGATGCTCGTACCAGCCATCGACCTCGGGCGTGACCAGCGTGAAGATCACACCCCGCGCCTCCTCCGGCGTCGTCGGCGCCGACGCGCGCTCGCAAAAGCCCACGTAGGCCGCATCCGCCACGCGATAAATCCGGCAACTGCCCTGATCCACCACCAGCGGCAGGCCCATCACCTCTTCGTAAAAACGCGCCGTCGTCGCCAAATCGCGCGTCGTGAGAAACGTAATCTGTTCCGTTACAGGTAATGACGTCATTTAATCTACCTCCTCACACCCTTGCGAAGGTTCCGCGACACCTCCGATAGCGGCGGCATCCGCAATCGAAACGGCAAAAACTGGGATACAAGCATCCCGGCGCAACCTTCGCAAGGTTAACTTCCAGAAAAAGATAGCCTGGGTCAATCCCAGGCTACTATCGATACATCTATAACTCGATGGGCATCTAGTTTTTCGCTGAGGCCAACGCCTCATTCGCCGCGATCTTGGCGGATGAGGATTTTCAGCGCTTCGATGGCCGTCCGGATGGCGCGGTCGCCGTGGAAGAGGCGCTTGCCCTCTTCCGTCTTCGGCAAGCCCTTGTCCTTCCCCACCATCATCATCACGCCACCCGCGCGCTTGCGGTGGATGCCGGCGATGATGAAGATCGCCGCCGCCTCCATCTCGGAGCAGATGGCGCCGCCCTGCACCCACGCCTCCCAGCGCGCGCTGAGCTGGTCCGAAAGCGGCATCCGCTCCTTCTCGGTCTCGCCGTAGAAGGAATCCTTCGAGTGGGAAACGCCGGTGCGGAACGGCAACTCCAAGTTGATGGCGGCCTGGCGCAACGCCTGCACCACGGCGGGATCGGCGACCGCCGGGAATTCGAGGGGGAGATAGTGCTGCGTCGTGCCCTCATCGCGGATGGCCGCCGTCACCACCGCGATCTCGCCGGTCTCCGTGCCGGGCTGCATCCCGCCGGAGGTCCCCACGCGGATAAAGGTATCCGCGCCGATCTTGATCAACTCCTCCACAGCAATCGCGGTGGAGGGACAGCCGATGCCGGTGGAGACCACGGCGACCTTTTCCCCCAACAGCGCGCCGGTGTAGGTCGTGTACTCGCGGTTTTGGGCGATTTTCTGGGGATCATCGAAGAACGCCGCGATTTTCTCGCAGCGCCCCGGATCGCCGGGCAGCAGGACATACCGCCCAACATCTCCCTCTTTTAATTGAATGTGGTATTGGATAGACATCTTCGCTCCCTTTATCTAGTTGCTGGTTGCTGGTTGCTGGTTGCTGGTTGCTGGTTGCTGGTTGCTGGTTGCTGGCTTGAGGCCGCCCCCGCAAGCTCACTTCGACCGGCCCAGGCGATCCAAAAAGCCCAGTAGGCCGGAGCGGTGTTGCACCTCGCGGGGGTATAGCTCCACGCGATAGGCCATAATAGGATCATCTAAACCGCGCACTTGGGAGGCGAATTCGCGGATGCGATAGCCCATCAGGCGCGCGGGCACCTCCGGTTGCGCGTAGCTCGCCTCCGTGAGCACGATTTCCTCGCCGCGCGCCAAGTTGCTCACGCGCGAGGCGGTGTTGACCGTCGTCCCGAAATAGTCCAGGCGATTGTTCAACGTCACCACGATGGCCGGGCCGGTGTGAATGCCGATCTTCAAGCGGAGGCAACGATCATCGTCCAGCCCTTTCGCCTCATTGAACTCCCGCAGCATCCGGTTGACGCGCAGCGACGCATCGACCGCGTCGACCGTGTGCGAGAAGACGCCCATCACACCGTCGCCCATCGTCTTGACGATGGCGCCCTCGGCCCCTTGGACGGCCTCGCCCACCAGTCCAAAGTGCTCGCGCACCAACTGGTAGGCGAAGGGATCGCCGTTGCGGGCGTAGAGCGCCGTGCTCCCGGTGAGATCGGAGAACCAGATCGTCATCTGGCTGACCTCCAGGTGCTCATCGGGCGCGAGCGGCTCATTCTGCGCCCAATCTCGAAAGCGCTGGATGGTCATCAACTCATGCACTGTGGTCGGCCCGTACTGCTGGCGCACCTGGGCGCGATAGTCGGGATCATCCGCCGCCTCGTCCAAATCGCGGATATTCGGGTGCGGCGAGAAGGTCACCTGCGCCTCGTGATCCACGTGGACGGTGAAATCGGCCCCGCACGCGCCGCACGTCGTATCCGTGATCGCCGTCTGGAACACATCGCCAATCTCCGCGAAGGCATTGCAGAACGGACACTCCAACTCCCAATGCATCTTCGCCGCGCCATCGAACATCAATCCCACCAGAGCCTCCAGCGCGATCCGCTGCGGGATCTCCAACGCATCCGCCACATGCTTGGGGAGGGCATGGTAGACATCGCGCGGCGCGGCCTCCAACAGATACGACCGCACTCTCTCGTAAGGTAAAACGCGACTGCTGGGAGCTTCGGCCATCTCGCCTCCTTTTCGGGATAAACCGACCAACGCCCGACTCATTTGTCTTCTAAGTATAGTTGAAACTCCAACCTCCGTCAACGAACCAACACGCAAAGCCTGCGCCTGCGGATGAATCGCAGGCTAAAAGCTGAAGTCGGCTAAAGACCGACTGAAAGCCAGAAATCCACGTGGAAATCGAGTCAACTTATGAAGATTAAGAAAATAATCCGGTAATAGGAGAGTGTTTATAATTCACCGCCCGGACGTAAACATCCAAGCTCAAAGGGCAAAGCCTCCTTCGGAGGCTGAATCTACGAGCCTGCAAGGCTTTGTTCTTTTAGCGCGGGGACTTCCATCCCCGCGCGAAGAAGGCAAAATTATTACCGAATTAATTTTTTATATCTGTTTAGTCTCGTGAGTGGATGTTCCCAGAACTTCAAAAAAAGCTCTCAGTCCCCGTCCCCGGGGACGTTGACAAAGCACCTGCGATCTGC
>JBKHCQ010000003.1:0-37469 GCA_046541755.1 Anaerolineales bacterium
CGTAATCCCTCTGGAGCGGATCAAGGTGTGAGAGCGGGGCGGTTTTTCAAACCTTAACCGAAAATTTACTATCTTGCTTTAGTTCGGATGTTGTTTCGTGCTATAATTTAGTTAATTCAAAGTTATGATGAGGTAGGTATGGGAGCCAAAATTTTATATATTGAAGATAACTTTGCAAATCGGATGTTAGTTTCGCGAGTTCTCATGGTTGAGGATTACGAGGTCTTCGAGGCTGAGGATGGCCCAACGGGCATCGAGTTGGCGCTTAGAGAGCAGCCGGATTTGATCTTGATGGATGTGAACTTGCCCGACATTGACGGTTACGAATTGACCGCGAAGATGCGGGATATCCCAGAATTGGCCGGCACGCCCATCATCGCGATGACGGCCAATGTTATGCAGGGGGATCGCGAGAAGAGCTTGGAGGCGGGCTGTGATGGTTACATCCCTAAGCCGATTGACGTCGATTCCTTGCCGGGCCAAATTGCTGATTTCCTGGAGAAGCAGGCGCGAGGGGAGTTACGGTAGCTCAGGGCATCAAAAATAGTCTTCTCCACATACACTATTCGTAGTTTTTGAGGATGTGATTCAATGGCGGGAACACCTCCCTCAGAGGCAACGATTCTAATCGTTGAGGATAACCTAAATAACTTTATCTTGATGACGCGCTTGCTGGCTTACTTGGGGGTCAAGCGGTGCGAGTGGAAGGCCTCTGGATGGAAGGTGTTGGAATTCGCTGAGACGTTGGGTGATATTGATTTGATCCTGATGGATATTTTCCTGCCGGCGGCGGATGGATATGAGTCCCTGGCATCGCTGCGGACGCACCCGCGTTTCGAAAACGTGCCCATCGTCGCAGTGACCGCTGATGCTTCGGTGGAGAACTTGCAACGCGCGCGCGCGGCCGGCTTCGATGGTTTTATTGGCAAGCCCTTAGACTCCGATCGTTTCCCCGAACAGGTGCGCCGGTTACTGAATGGTGATGAGGTATGGGAACGGGAGTGACCCGCCAGGGTGAGGCTCCTGATGTCGCCCGAACGATTCCAACCACCGGCATGCGGGGCGGTTTAGGGCGCACGCTCCTCACCGCTTTCTTGATCCTGGCGATTGTGCCCTTGGGATTGATTGGTAGTTATGCTCTGCAACAAAATCGCAAGAATCTGCAATTAGAAGTGGAGCGTAAACTTCAGACCCTGGCTATCTTGAAAGGGGAAGCGTTACGGCGTTGGTTTGAGGATTTACATACCTCGTTCCGTCTGACGCTTTCTCTATCTCAGACGCAATCGCTGTCCGCGTCGGAGTCCGCGCGTCGCGCGTGGTGGACGAATATGACAGCTCAGATGCCCGACCTGCGCGGTGTATGGGCTGTGGATCAAACCGGGCAGACGATATGGTTGCTGGGAACTTGTCCTCAAATCAATGATCACCTCCCCCCTGGTGTGACGCCCTCGGTGATAACCGCGCCATCATCTGTGCCATCTGAATGGCCATCTGAGCCGATGATGTTTTCTATCTTTTATCCAGAAGCGTCGGAGACTGACGGGGCTATGGTGGCCCTGGCGCTTTCTTATGAGACCGAAAACGGGACCGAAAACGAGACCGAAACCTATATCTTTTGCCTGGCGGCTGAGAGGCTCTGGGATGTGATCGGGGCGCAGCATGGGGAAAACGCAGCCAATAACTTCTTTTTGGTGCATCACGATTGCCTGTGGGCGCGGCAAGGTGTATGCACCGCGCCGGCTGAGGAAAGTATCATTGGAGAGAATCTGGTCAGCGGATTTTACGAGAACCATCAGGGCGCGACTGTGTTGGGCGCCTACTATCCGATGCCGGCGCTGGACGCGGGCATCCTAGTGGAACAGAATCAGGCCGAGATGATGGCCTCCTCGGATCGAATGGCGGCGACCTTTATCGCGTTGGTGCTGGCGGGCGCGATTGCTACGACAGCCATCTCCGCCATCGTGATCCGGCAAATTACGCGCCCCGTGATTCAATTGACCGAGTCGGCGGTGGCGATGGCCGAGGGCGATTTGGATCAGTCCGTGGCCGTCACCTCGCGTGATGAGATTGGGATCTTGACCTACGTCTTCAACGAGATGGCTGCTGAGCTAAAGTCGCTCTACGAGGACCTGGAAGCGAAGGTCGCGGTGCGGACGCAAGAGCTTCAGCGCGCGAACTATCAGATCCAGCGCCGCGCGTTGCACTTTCAGGCCAGCCAGGAAGTGAGCCAGGCCATCACCTCGATTCGCGATCCGGAGTTGCTGCTCAGTCGCGTAGCCGACCTGATCCGCGATCACTTCGTCTACGCTTCCGTGGCGGTCTATCTAGTCGAACCGGGCGGCGGCGAGATTCGACGTCGCGCGCTCAGCCCGATGGCTGGGGAATGGCCGGAACGTTGCTACCCCGGCGATGGCAGCGTTGTGGATCGCGCGGTTCGTAGTCGCGAAGCGCAAGTGATCGCCGAGACGTTGGGCGGCGAGGAGGAGGTCCCGTGGCATCAGCGGTTGCGATGTCAAGTGGCCGTCCCCTTTCGGATGTCGGCAATCAGCAGATCCTCGGATCTCCCGGCGGAGCGCGTCTTGGGCGCGATGGCCGTTAGCTCGACCGGGCGGGAGCGCATCCAGGAGGATGAAGTCACCGTCCTGGAGATCTTGGCCAATCAAGTGGCCATCGCGTTGGAGAACGCCGAGGCTTATGAGCGCGAACGGCAGGCCGCCGAGCAGTTGGAGGAGGCGGAGGCCTTCAAATCGCGCTTTTTGGCGAATATGTCGCATGAATTGCGCGAGCCGCTGAATACGATTATCGGCTTCTCCCGCCTGATGCTCAAGGGCATCGATGGCCCGTTGAATGAGCGCCAGATTTTGGACTTGGAGCAGATTTACAACGACAGCAAACATCTCCTCTTCTTAATCAACGACATCCTGGCAATTTCGCAGATTCAGGCGGGCTTGATGGAGTTGAAATTACAGCCGGTCGATTTCCAAGAGATTGTCACCGGTGTGATGCCGACGGCCAGCGCGTTGGTGCGCGGCAGGGATATCGAGTTGGTGCGGGAGATCGCCGCTGATCTGCCGATGCTGCGGGTGGATCCCGCGCGATTCCGGCAGATCCTCGTGCATCTCTTCACCAACGCGGCGAAGTTTACCGAGGAGGGGCGCATCACCCTCCGGGCGTGGTATCCAGAGGGCGGGCCAGGGGATCGGGTGTACATCAGCGTGAGCGATACCGGCATCGGCATCCCCGTGGAGGATCGGAATCGAATCTTTGTGAAATTTGAGAAAGGGCAGGATCGGCAGGCAATCGAAATGGCGGAGCGGCGGCGCCCCGGGGCGGGATTGGGGCTAGCGTTATCCAAAGAATTTGTGGAGATGCACGGCGGTCAAATCTGGGTCGAAAGCGAAGTGGGGAAAGGCAGCACCTTCACCTTCTCGGTGCCTTGCTATCGAACCTCAGAGTCAGAGATAAGTTGATTTTTTGACGCGCCCGTAGACCGCGGGGAGGCATGAGTGAGCGAAGAACAGAATACAACAGATAAAAACCTATACGACGTTGACAAGCGCGCGGAGCGGGCCGTCTTTAGTTGGCGTCAAACGTTGATCGACCGGGCGTTAAAGATCCTCGCGCTCGTGCTGTTGCCCGTGGCCGTCGGCAGCTTCTACGTTCTCCAACAGGCTGGGATCGCCGGCATGCTCCCGATTGTGCTCCTCGCCTACCTGATATTGGCGCTCAGCGCGTTGCTCTCGCAGATCCCCTATCCCTGGCGCGTCCGGGGATTCTTGGCCGCGATCTATCTGGTCGGCGTCGGCGAGTTGATCTTTCTGGGCTGGGGGATGAACGCGCGCCTCTTATTGCTGGCCTTCCCGCTCTTCGCCATCATCTTTAACGGCGCGCGCGAGGGGTACATCACCTTGGGCATCGCCAGCGCGACGTTGTGGGGCTTTATCGTGGGGGAACGGGCGGGCGGGCTGCCGATCGTCGGCGCTCAAGTCGCGGCGGGGCCGAGCGGATGGATCACATTGCTTGTTGGGTGGGGACTCTTCACCGTCTTAGGCGGGGGAGGCTTGGCTTCCTTGGATTATCTCTATCCGCGTATGTTGCGGGTCATTGATCACCTGCGAGATCGTGTTCAGGGGGTAGAGGCGGAGCGCGAGGAGCTACAGGAGCGGTTGCAGATGCTGCAGGCCTCGAACCTCACCTTTCAACGGCGCGCGATGTATTTGGAGGCCAGTTTGGAGGTCTCGCAGGTGCTTTCGACTTTGTTCGAAGTCGAACCGCTGTTGGATCGGGCGGTGAATTTAATCACCCAGCACTTTGGATTCTACCACACCGGCATCTTCTTGATGGATGATGCCGGCGAGTGGGCCATCCTGCGGGCCGCATCCTCCGCCGGCGGGCGCCGGATGTTGACCAAGGGGCATCGTCTGCGCCGAGGCAGCGATAGCATGGTTGGCTGGGTGGTGAAGCGCCGCCAGCCGCGCATCGCGGCGGATGTCGGCGCGGACGCCGTTCACTTCGAGAACCCCGATCTGCCGGCGACGCGCTCGGAGATCGCGCTGCCCCTGATGGTCTCCGGGCGCGTGATCGGCGTGTTGGATGTGCAGAGCACGGAGGAGGCGGCCTTTGATCAGGATGATGTCCGCGCGCTGGAGGGGTTGGCGGGCCAGCTTTCGGTCGCGATCCACAACGCGCGGCGTTTGAGCGAGGAGGCGTCGCTGTTGGAGGCGACCAGCCCCTTCTATCGCCTGGCGCGCCGCTTGGCCACGGCCCGCACGGAGCGTGAAATCCACACAGCGATGTTGGGCGCGGCGCAGGATTTCAATCCGATGCGAAGCGTCATCGTGCGAGGCCGCTTGGAAGTTGGAGATCAGCAGCTTTCTGAATCTGCGCATCGCGCCCTCGTCATTGCAGCCGAGATGCGGCGCGGTAAATTGTACATCCCGGAGCAGCCGGTGTTGACGGCGGAGACGGCGGACTATTACACACACGTCATGCGCTTAGCTCGCGCCCAGGCGGAACCACTGCTCATTGCCGATCTCTCGGATCTGCCAGCGGCGCCCGCGTCGGAGGCGCTCCAGCAGGTCGTCGCGGAGAGCAGGGCCGCCGCCGAGGCGCGGAGCTTGGCCCTGATCCCCATTCGAGTTGAGGAGACGCTTTTGGGCGCTTTGATGGTCTTGTACGGCACGGTGCACGAGTTCGCGCCGTTGGAAGCGCGGCTCTATCGCGTGTTGGGCGATATGGGCGGCTTGGCGTTGGATAACGCCCGTCTCTTAGTCGCTGCGCAGGAGCGCGCGGAACGGGAACAATTGACCTCCGAAATCTCGGCGCACGTCCAGGCGGCTGCTACCGACATCGATGAGGTGTTGCAGACGACCTTGCGGGAGTTGGGTGTGGCCCTGCAAGCGTCCGGGACAATTCTTCTCGGCTCCGGCGACCGTCAAAAAGATGGGGTGAGTAGGTAGAGGTGAGCGGTATGATTATGAGGAAAAACAGAGTTAGTATCCAGGAGCGGCCAGCGCTAAGAGTTTATCGGTGGGTAGCCGGGATGCTGTTGGCGTTGATGGTGATAGGCCTGGCGCCGCGATCCTCCTATGCGCAAGGTGTGCTATCCTCCGCTCGACCCGGAGATCGGAATGATGCGCCGGCCCGCTCGGCGGAGCTTCAGGAGCCGGATGGCGAGCGACGCGCGGTATGGATATTGAATTCCTATCATCACGGGCTGTCGTGGACGGATGACATCGTGACGGTCATCGATGCGACGTTGACGGGGCCGGAAAGTGATGTGACGGATGAGGTGGAATTGTACATCGACTACATGGATACCAAACGGCTGCCCTTCGATGAGGCGTATGCGCGGGAACTCTACGAGATGTATCGGGAGAAATATCGCGATGTCGCGTTCGAGGTCATCATCGTCTCCGATAACTATGCCTATGACTTTATGCGTCAATACCATGACCAGCTTTTCCCGGAGGCGCCCGTCGTCTTCTGCGGCGTGAACTTCTTCCAGCCGCAGGATTTGGAGGGACACGAGATGTTCACCGGCGTCGTAGAAGAGGTGGACATCGATGCTACGTTGGAGGTCGCGTTAGCCTTGCATCCCCAGACTGAGCAAATCGTCGTGGTCAACGACGCGACGGCGACCGGCCAGTTGATCCAGGACGAATTTGAGCGAGTTCGCGGGCTTTATGAAGATCAGGTGGAGTTCGTCGTTTATCAGGGCTTATCGCTCGGAGAATTGCGGGCCGAGCTGAGCGAATTACCGGAGAACAGTTTAATCCTCCTTATCCTTTTTAATCGCGACGGGGCGGGCCGATTTTTCACCTACGAGGAGAGCATCGAACATATTTACGCGGCCACCGATCGTCCTATCTACGGCCTGTGGGATTTCTACATAGGGTACGGGCTGGTTGGCGGGATGTTGGCGAATGGCCCGGCGCAGGGTGAGGCGGGGGCCAAGTTGGCGGCGCGAATTTTGGAGGGAGAGTCGGTCCAATCGATCCCCGTGATGCGCGAGAGTCCTAATCGATATATGTTCGATTATGAACAGTTGGAGCGCTTGGGCATCTCGATTCAAGCGTTACCGGGCTATAATCCCAATCTACCGGGTTTCAGCGTCATTATCAATCGGCCGCCGACCTTTGCGGAGCGTTTTGGACCTGGCTTGGTCATCGGGACTGTGGTGGTGATGATATTCGCGGGGATTTCGGCCTTGCAGTTCAACAACTTGCACAAGCAGCGCGAGATCCAGGCCAAGTTGCGCGAAAGCAACCTGGCATTGGAAGCATCCCGCGAGGTGCTGGAGACGCGCGTCGCGGAGCGGACGACAGAGTTGCGACGTCGTTCGGAGCAACTCGAGGCGGCTGCTGTGGTGGCCCGCGATGCGGCGGCTATTCGCAGCATTGACCAGTTGATGGAGACGATGGTCAATCTGATCTCCGAGCAGTTCGATTTTTATCACGCCGGCATCTTTTTGGTGGACGAATCGCGGGAATACGCCGTGTTGGAGGCCGCTTCCTCGGAAGGCGGGAAGCGGATGTTAGAGCGCGGCCATCGATTGCGCGTGGGCGAGGAGGCCAACGCCCAGGGCATCGTGGGCTACGTAGCGATGCACGGCGAGCCGCGCATCGCTTTAGATGTCGGTCAGGATGCGGTGTGGTTCGATAATCCCGATCTGCCAGAGACGCGCTCGGAGATGGGCCTCCCGTTGATGATCCGGGATGAGGTCATCGGGGTGCTGAACGTGCAATCGAAGCGCGAGGCGGCCTTCTCCGACGAGGACATCTCGGTATTGCAGACGATGGCGGATCAGCTAGCGTTGGCGATCCGCAACGCCCGCCTTTTGACGGAAAGTCAGCGCGCTTTGGAGCGCTTGGAGATGCTCTATGGCGAGCGTGCGCAGCATGCGTGGCGCGAAGAGGTTAGGGCGCGTGGTTATCGTTATGATGGCATCGTGCTCTCGAAGCTCCGCGGCGCGGGCGCTGCGCGACCGGTTCCTGCGGAGACGCCCCTCGAAGATGTGCAGGAAAATGAGGCCGGTCAACTAGTCGTGCCCATCCTCTTGCACGATCAAGTCATTGGGCAGATTGTCCTGGAGCGCGCGGGCGCCGATGCTGCGTGGACGGAGAATGAGAAGGCGCTGGCGCGCACCATCGGCGCTCAGGCAGGCCTCGCTTTGGAGAGCGCCCGGCTCTTGCGGGCGTCCCAGGCGCAAGCGGTCCAGGATCGCCTGCTCAGCGATATCTCTGGTCGCGTGCGAGAGACACTGGATATTGATATGATGTTGCAGACGGCCGTGCGCGAAATTGGGCAAGTGTTGGATCTGGCAGAGGTCGAAGTGCGTCTGACGGGCGCCGAGTAGCGAATTTTAAGCGACGAGCGAATGATGAGGGTTCTATGAAGTTTTGGACACAGAGCTTGATGGCTCGATTGGTCAGTTACTTCTTGGTGCTGTTGTTGCTGGTCATCGGCCTGGTGGGATATGTAGCGTTTGCGCAGGCGCGCTCCGCGTTGGAGGAAGCGGCGCTCGCGCGCCTGAATACCGCCGCGCACGTCAAAGAAGGCGAATTGAATCGCTGGATCGATACGCAAGCCGAAGATGTGCGTTTCGTCGCTGCCCTTCCTATCGTGCCGGAACAGTTGGCGGTGTTGATCCAGCGTGAGCCATCCGATGCCGAGGGCTTGGCGGCAGAGGCTTATCAATCTGCCTATGACGTGCTCACCGCTTACTTAAACGCTGCACTCGCGCAGAAACCCGATTTTAATGAGATTGAGATCTTATCCGATGTCGGAGGGCGCGTGCTGGTCTCCACCAATAAAACGCAGGAGGGCGAATATCGCGTCGCTGATCAATACTACATCCAAGGTAAGGAAGACACCTTCGTGCAAAACGTTTACCCTTCGCCCGTCACCGGCGATCGGCGGATGACCATCGCCACGCCCATCCTCGCGGCCGATGGCGAGCGGTTAGGGGTGTTGGTCGTCCACTTGAACCTGGAGAAGATGGATCGCATCGTCTTAGAGCGCGTCGGGTTGGGCGAGTCCGGCGAAGCCTATCTGGTGGATCGATTCAACGTCTTCGTCTCCAGTGAGCGCTTCGGGCCGGATGATTTCCCGCGCGGCGTCCACACCGTGGGCATCGACCGGGCCGTCCAGCAACAGCAAGATGGCAGCGCGCTCTACGTCAACTACGCCGGCACGCCCGTTTTAGGCGTCTATCGTTGGATCGAGGAGCGTGAAGTAGCGCTCTTGGTCGAGATGGCGCAAGAACAGGCTTTCGCCCCCGCGCGTCGATTGGCCGGCCTTTTGGGCTTGATCGGGCTGCCGTTGGCCGTGATCCTGGGCGGCACGGTCTACTGGCTCTCGCGACGCATCGCCCACCCCATTTTAGAGATCACAGACGCGGCGACGCGGGTGGTCGAGGGCGATTTGGAGGCGCGCGCGCCCGTCGCCACCGAGGATGAGGTCGGTCTGCTGGCGCGCACCTTCAATCAGATGACGCAACAGTTGCGGCAGACCATCGGCAGCTTGGAGCAGCAGGTCGAGAGCCGTACCCGCGATCTGGAACGCCGCGCGACATATTTAGAGGCTTCGGCTGAGGTTGGACGGGCGGCCGCCTCGATCTTGGACACTGAGCAACTGATCCAGCAGATCGTGGCGTTGATCCGCGAGCGCTTCACACTCTACTACGTGGGGCTGTTCTTAATCGATGAGGCGGGGGAATGGGCCGTGCTCCGCACGGGCACCGGCGAGGCCGGTCAGGTCATGTTGGCGCGCGGGCACCGGTTGCGCGTGGCCGAGGATTCGATGATCGGCTGGAGCATTGTCCATGCGCAGGCGCGAGTAGCCCAGCAGGCCGAATCGGATGAGGTGCGCGAGGCCACGAGCGAGTTGCCGGACACGCGCTCCGAGGCGGCGTTGCCGCTCCGGGCGCGCGGGCAAGTCATCGGCGCGTTGACCGTTCAGGATGATGTCCCCGGCGCCTTCGATCCGGCGACGATCACGGTGCTCCAGACGATGGCCGATCAGGTCGCCGTCGCCCTGGATAACGCGCGCTTGTTCGCGGAAGCGCAGCAAGCGCTGCGAACCGCGCGGCAGGCCTACGGCGAGTTGAGCCGCCAGGCGTGGATGGAGCTTCTGGAAGAGCGGCATGGTTTGGGCTATCGCTATCGGCAGGAGCGCGTCTTCGCGGCAACGGGCGATTGGCCGGAGGTGATGCAGCGCGCCTTGCAGACAGAGCAGAGCGTTCAACTCAGCGCCGAAGCTTCATCCGAGGGGCCGGTGTTGGCCATCCCCCTGCGCGTTCGCGGCGAACCGATTGGGGTGTTAAGATTCTGCAAGCGCGTTCCTTCGGACGCCGAGAGCGTACAAGCGGCGTGGACTGAGAGTGAGCAGACATTCTTGCAGGGCCTGGTTGATCAGTTGGGAGATGCGTTGGAAAGCGCGCGTCTCTTCCAAGAATCGCAGCGGCGGGCCGCGCGCGAGCAGTTGGCCAGTGAGATCACGGCCCACATCCGCGAGTCGCTCGATATGGAGACGGTCGCCCGGCGCGCCATCCAGGAACTGGGCCATGCCTTGGATGCGGACGCTGTGACCCTCCAGTTGGGAGCGGTGGAGCATCTGTTGGACTAGGTTTGTAGTCAGACACGTAATGAAAATGAGTATCAGTTTAGTTACATGAGCAGAGCAAGGTGCAACGCACTTAAACGGAAGGAAAGCCCACGCCTCATGCAGGACGTGCCTAGGGATAAGCCGAAAAGTGTGTTGCGCCTTACAAGACTAAGCGATTACGAAAATGAAAACGAGAATGAGAATGAAAATGAAAATGAAAATGAGAATGAAATGGACTGTCATAAAGCGCTACTTCGCTGTCGCTTCGTAGCTAACTACAAACCGTGCTAAAAGATAGCCGTCAGGAGAATCACATAATGAGCGAACATCATATCGCGGAGATTGCAGAATCTCCTAATCCGCGCGTCCGACCGGGGCCGACCCCGCCGATGTCTGAGTTGGCGGTGGCCGACTTGCAACGTCGGCGCCAGCAGGTGCTCAATCTATTGCTAGGGATCGTGGTCGTCGGGGGATTTTTTGTGTTCCTCCCCTTCATGATGGAGATCGTGCAAGATCCGGGGCGAATTCTGGCGGAATGGCCGTACTTCGTTATCTATGCCGTGGTCGTGATGGCCTTCTTGATGCGCACCCTCCACTATCATCTGCGCTTGGCCGTGCTCGTGACCGTTGTTTATCTCTTCGGCGCTCTGAACGTGCAGGCCGCCGGCGTCGCCGGGCCGGGGGTCTGGTATCTGCTCGTGGGGCCGGCGCTGCTCTTCTCCTTGGGCGGTTGGCGCGCCGGGTTTTTCGCGCTCGCCTTCAGCGCCTTGGTCTACGTAGGGCTTGGCGTGGCTCATTATCAGGGCTGGATGTCTTTTCAACTGCCAGACCCCACGGAACTGGGATCGCTGCTCTCTTTTAGCGCGATGTACTTTCTGACGCTTGCCTTCATCGGGGTGGCGCAGGGGATGTTCAATCGCGCCCAAGAGGCGACGTTGCAGACGGCTTGGCAACGCGCGGAGGCGTTGGAGACATCGCGACAACAGAGCCAACGCCAGGCCGATGAACTGGCCTCCGTTAACCGCCAGCTTCAGCGCCAATTGCGACAGTTCATCATCGCCGCCGAGGTGTTGGCGGCCACCCGCGGGATCACGACGCTGGAGACATTTTTGGATCACGTAGTTGACCTGATTCACCAACGCCTGGCCGATATGGGCGTCACGAGCGTGGGACTCTACATGTACGAGACCGCACTCACCGCCGAGCCGCAGACCGGCATGGGGCAGCGCCTGCGATTGCGCGCTGTTTCTGAGGATGGCGACACTTCGGAGGTAAGCGAGCATCGGATCCCAAGTTTGGTGAACACGGTATTATATTCGCAAGTGGGCCGGATCTCCCGTGAGAGCCAGAAAGGCATAAAGCAGTTGGCCCTTCCTTTACGCCTCCATCTGCACCTCCATCCGCATGTCCCTTTGCACGATCAACCAGCGGCCTCTGAGGCGGAGCAAGCGGCGCGGGCGTCCCAGAATGTTAGGCAGGGCTTGCGGGCCGCGGGCGTCCTCTTTTTGCAGAGCGCGGCGCCTGAAGCTTTCCACGCGGAAGATTTGGATGTCTGGCAGGTGCTGGCCGATCAGCTATCCATCGCCATCCAGAATATCTCTCTGCTCCAACAGACGCAACATCAGGTGCGCGAGTTGCAGCGCCGTTACCAGCGCTACGATCAGGAAATTTGGCAGCGCGAGGTGGGGCGGCGCAAGGTCTTCCGGTATGCGCAGGGCGAGGTTATTGAGGATGAGGATGGGGATGGGGAGGTTGAAAGCGCAGAACTTTCCAGGGCGACGCGCGCGGCTGTACGGGAGCGACGTCTCGTGATAGATCGCGAGGCTCAAGATGGGGTCGCGCGCATCACCGTCCCCATCACCATGCGCGATGCCGTGATTGGCGTGATGCACATCGAGAAATCTGGCGCGCGCGCCCGCTGGTCAGAAAGTCAAGTGGATTTAGTGCGGATGATCAATGAGCAGTTGGAGTTGGCCTTGGATAGCGCGCGTCTCTTCGAAAGCACGCAAATGCGCGCGGCCCGCGAGCGCTTGGTAGGCGATATCTCCTCCCAGATGCGGGCCGCGGTCAATTTGGAAGATATGTTGCGGACGGCCGTCCAAGAATTGGGGCAACGCCTCTCCTTGGATGAAGTGGTCTTAGAGATGATGGCGGAGCCAAGCGGTCAATCGCATGGCGAATGACGAACGCCGTAGGACGGAGTAACTATGAGCAATTATGATCTGGAAGCCAAAGAACTAACCCATAGATCGCGATTATCGTTGCGGGCCAGCCTGTTGTTGGGCTTTGGCGCGATTATTCTGCTGCTGCTGGCATCGGCCGGGGTGATGGTTTATCAGCTCAATGTGATGTCGAGTGCTAACGAGCAATTAGAAGTGCAAAGCCGGCGGACGTTATCTGCCGAGGCCCTATCACGCGCCCGCTTAAATCTCCTCCTGGCGCTCGATGAGGGCATCTTCCGTGAGGATCGGGAGCTTTTTACCTCTGAGGTGCAGGCGCGCAGGGAGGAATTGAACGATCACTACGCTACCTTCGCCGCCACCTTCACGGAGCCGAATCTCACCTTGGATACTACCGTCGAAAACCTGAACCGCATAGTCACATATATGATAGATTCGGGGGAGCAGGAGGATTGGGTCGCGACGCGGCGGACGCGTATCTATGCGTTGGGAGATGAATTACAGCGCATTTCGGATACGGTGGATCAAGCGGTGCTGCGGGCGCAAGAGGAGCAGTTCGCGGCCTTGGAGCGCGCGACCGAGGCGCAACGCGCGGTTTCTCGGACGGTCTTTGGAGCATTTTTATTGGTGGTTGTGCTCAGCGGGGCGATGGCGTACACGATACTGCGCGCTTTCGGGCGCTCCGTGGGCGTGCTCGTCCAGGGCGCCGAGCGCTTGGCCTCCGGGGATTTAGAACATCGCGTGCAGGTCACAACGCAGGATGAGTTGGGGCGCTTGGCTCAAGCATTCAACCAGATGGCGCAAGAGTTGCACGACCTCTACGCCGACTTGGAAGCGCGGATTGTGGAGCGGACGCAGGCGCTGGAATCGCTCACCGACCAGATGCGTATCTCCGCCGAAGTGGGGCGCGCGGCAACGACGGTCCTCGATCCAGAGGAGCTACAACAGTACGTTGTGCGCTTGGTCAGCGATCAATTTGGCTTTTATCACACCGGACTCTTTTTAGTGGATGAGAGTGAGCAGTATGCCATATTGCGGGCTGCTTCCAGTGAGGGCGGTGAGCGGATGCTGGAACGTCGGCATCAATTGCGCGTTGGCGAGGGCATTGTGGGGCGGGTAATCGAATCGGGCGAGCCTTACGTCGTCCTCGATACGACCCAAGACGCCATCCACTACGCCGCCCCGGATCTGCCGGAGACGCGCTCGGAGGCGGCGCTGCCCCTGCGCGCTCGCGGCCGCATCTTCGGCGCGCTGGACGTGCAGAGCGTCGAGGCGCAGGCCTTCACCGATGAGAACGTGACGGTCTTCCAAGCGTTGGCCGATCAGGTCGCCTTGGCCTTGGATAACGCGCGCTTGTATCAGGAGACTCAATCGCGGCTCCACGAGGTGGAACGCCTCTACGGCCAGTACAGTCGCGAGGCCTGGGCCAAGATCGCGCGCGCCGGCCTGCGCGGCTATCGCTTCACCCGCGAACAGGGTGTCAGCGATGAGCCGGTGTGGTACGAGGAGATGTCGGAGGCCTTAGCGGCGCAAGCGCCAATCCGAGGCGGCAAAGTCGCGGAGGATCAGGCCGGTGTGACCCCCGAAGGACACGCCTTGGCCATTCCCATCCGGGCGCGGAATCAGGTCGTCGGCGTCTTAGATCTGCGCAAATCGTCGGAGGCCGGCCCGTGGACATCGGACGAAATCTCATTGATCGAGACCCTGGTCGGGCAGACCGGCCCAACGTTGGAAAGCTCGCGTCTCTTCGCGGAAGCGCGCCGGCGCGCCTCTCGCGAGCGCGCGATCCGCGAGATCACCGATCAGATGGAGCGGGCGACGGACATCGCGTCGCTGTTGCGCATCACCACCGAGGAGTTGAGCAAGACGTTGGGCGGCTCGCGCGTCGCCGCCCGGATCGGCGCCCTCAATCGTGAAGCGCAAATCGCAGAAGAGAAGGGGCTGGCGGCAGATGAGGCGGCCGGTGAAGAAGGCGATGTGGGCGATGTGGGTGGTGTGGCAGGTGTAGAGGTTGAAGGAGGCGACGACTAATGGCCGGTAACGAAGACCGAATAACCCAACAGCGACCTACCGTCGGCCTCTTGACCTACGGCGGCGCCGATCCGACCAGCCATGCTCTTTGGGCGGGCGTGAACGATGTCGTCCAAGCCCAGGGCGCGAATTTGATCGCCTTCGCCGGCGAGGCCTTGGAATCGAAAGAGAGCTTTATAGCGCAAGCCAACATCCTCTATGACCTGGTCACGCCGGATCTTGTGGATGGCCTGGTCATCTTTGGGGGGATGCTGGCGCACGAGATCGGCTCGGAGCGAGCGCGGGCCTTTATTAAGCGGTACTTGCCGCTGCCGATGGTCAATGTCTCCGAGGTGATGGCGGATATGCCCCATGTGCTGGTGGATAATTACCAGGGCATGCGCGCCGTCGTGACGCATCTGGTGGAAGCGCACGCCTATCGCCGCATCGCGTTCATTCGCGGGCCGGAGGGTCACATCGAGGCGGAGACGCGCTATCAAGCCTACGTCGATGTGCTGACCGAGCACGGCCTGCCGGTCGATCCGGCGTTGGTCGCGCCGGGCGGCTTTGGGCTGGATTTGGGCGAGCGCGCCATCGAAATCCTGCTGGACGAGCGGCAGGTCGCCTTGGATGCCGTCGTCGGCGTCAACGACTACCTGGCCATCCATGCGATGCAGGCCTTGCGCCAGCGAGGTTTTGAAATCCCCGGCGATGTCGCCGTCGTAGGATTTGACGATCGTCCCGAGGCCAAGTTCCTCGATCCGCCCCTGACGACGGTCTCGCAGCCGTGGTATACAATCGGGCGGCGTGCCGGTGAGTTGCTGTTGGCGCAATTGCGCGCCGAGCCGGTCTCGGACGAAGTATTGGTCGCGCCGGAGTTGGTCGTGCGACGCTCCTGTGGCTGCCTTTCGCGGCAGTTGCAAGATGTCGTCGTATCCTACGAAACTATCGGCGCGGACGAGCGTGAAGGGCCGGCTGAGCGGGCCTGCGTCATCGATGAGGGCCGGTTGCTGCCGGCCGTGATGCCCCGGGTCACCGGCGTGGATCGGGGCCGGGTGCGCGCCTTGGTCGAGGCCTTTACCCAGGCAGTGGCAGCGGAGGGCGACCTCGACGAACAATTCCTCACGACCTTGGAGACGACCCTGCGGCAGGTAGTGGACGCGCGGGGTGAGGTTGGGGCCTGGCAGCACCTGATCTCGACCTTGCGTCGTCAAGCGGTGATGGGATGTGACTTCGAGGATGGCATTCAGGATGTCGCCACATTGGCGCGCGCGGAAAATCTGTGGCACCAGGCGCGGATTTTGATCGGCCGCTGGGAGAGCCGCGTAGAAGCCCAAGCGCGACTGCGAGATTTACAGCGCTTTACCCAACTCCAGGAGATGGGCGAGGGGATGCGGGCCACCGAGACGGCCTCGGAATTGATGGAGGTGCTCGTTAGTGATCTGCCGTCCTTAGACATCCCGCGCTGCTACCTTTCCCTCTACGAAGACCCCACATCCCCGACGGCGTGGTCACATCTCCTATTGGCCTACGATGAGCAGGGACGCCGGGATCTGGGCCAGATCGACCGCCGCTTCCCATCACCGCATCTGATGCCGTCGGCGTTGCGTCCCGCCTCCTACAGCTTTGTCGTGGAGCCGCTCTACTTTCGGGATAACCAATTGGGGTTCGTGCTCTTTGAGGCCGATCCTTGGCAAGGGGCAACCTACCACATCCTCCGGGGGCAGATCAGCAGCGCGCTGAAGGGCACGCTGCTGTTGGAAGAAATAGAGGAGCGCGCGTATCAGATCCAGGCCGCCGCCGAGGTCGCGCAGATCGTCAGCAGCTTCCTCGATCCCGATGCGCTGATGGATCGGGTGGTCGCGCTGGTGCGCGAGCGCTTTGATCTCTACTATGTGGGCCTCTTCTTAGTCGATGAGAGCGGCGATTGGACGGGCGAGCCGCGTCGCTGGGCTGTTCTCCGGGCCGGCGCCGGCGCGGCCGGCGAGGCGATGATGGCCGCCGGTCACAAACTCGAAGTCGGCGGCTCGTCGATGATCGGCCAGTGCGTGGCGAACCAGGAGGCGAGCATCGCGCTGGACGTGGGGCAGGCGGCGGTGCGCTTCGATAACCCCCATCTGCCCGACACGCACTCCGAGATGGCATTGCCATTGATCAGTCGCGGGCAAGCCATCGGCGCGCTGACCATCCAATCCACGGAGCGCGCGGCCTTTTCGGAGGAGGATATCACCGTCTTACAGACGATGGCGAGCCAGGTGGCCATCGCGATTGAGAACACGCGCTTGTTGGAGCAGGCGCAGGCGGCGTTGGCCGAGATGGAAGCGACGCAGCGGCGCTATATGCAGCGCGCGTGGTCGGAGTTCGAGCGCAGACTGGAGCGAACCCAGCACGAAGTCGCGCGCCCCGACGCCGCGCCGATCGACGCGAATCTCGCGGCGAAGATCCAGCAGGCGCTGGCGGCGCGCAAACCCCAAGTCGTCGAGCACGGCGATGACGAGGGAGCGGCGCGATCGGTGCTGGTCGCGCCCAGCCTATTGCGCGGCGAGGTGGTCGGCGGCGTGACGATTGCGGATGACAGCGGTGAGCGCGAATGGACGGACGACGATATCGCGTTGGTCGAGGTCGTCGCCGAGCGCATGGCGATGATCGCCGAGAATATGCGCCTCTTGGATGAGACGCAGCGCCGCGCGGCCCGCGAGCGGCTCACGGGGGAGATTGCCTCGCAGATGCGCGAGACGTTAGATGTAAAATCCGTGCTCGAGACCGCGGCTCGCGAAATCGGTGATGCGTTGGGGCTGGCGGCTTTGGATGTGCGGTTGGATGTGGAGGAGGGAGCCTAACTAGGGCCTAACTATGGGACATACTAAGGAGCAGTTAAGGCCGATCCAAGAAAATAAATCTTCCCCAAACGAACCGTTTTTCGAGGAAAAAGCATCCGGTTGGGGAGGTTTTAATTCCTGGAACTACCTAAGCAGCGGAGTTCTTGAACATGGCTAAAAATGAGGAAGCAATTGGAGAAGCAACGATGAATCAGAAGCCGCGCGTCACGTTGGGGAGCGTCCGGGTTTGGCGACAGCAATTGATCCACCGCCTGCTGCGGGTGATGATTATCTTTGGATTGCTGATGGTTGCGGCCGGCTCTTATTCTGCCTACCTTCGCGGCGCTGTGTGGGCCGTGGGGGCATACATAGCCGCCTACCTGGGATTGGTGTTCTTAACGCTGTGGCGGCGGGCGCCTTATGTATTACAGGTGGGGATTCTTCAGGTGCTGCTCTATGTTATCACGCTGGTCACATTTCTTACCCGAGGGGTTGGCGATAGCAGTCGGATATACTTGTTGATGATGGTTTTCGTCTCCGCATTTTTCTGGGGATGGCGAGCGAGTCTCTTTACATTGGGTCTTCTTTTATTGACTATGGGCGGCATGTCATTCGGCTTTGCTGCCGGCTACATTACTAATTATCAAGAGGTCGTCTCGACTGATCTGAGTAGCTGGATCGCGCTGACCGTCGATCTGCTCAGTATGAGCGTTTTTATGGCGGTTCTGATACGCTATTTTATCTTTCGCTTTGATACTTATGTGGCTCAGAGTCGGAGACTGGCGCGAGAATTGGAGCAAAATCAGACCGCACTGGAAGCGCGGGTGGCAGAGCGAACGTCTGCTTTAGAGAAGCGCGGCGCGCAATTGGCGACGGCTTCTCAGGTGGCGCGGGAAGCGGCGGGTATTCGGGATATGAAGCAGTTATTGGAGCGAACGGTCAATCTTATCTCGGAACGCTTTGATTTTTATCATACCGGCATCTTTTTAATTGACGAAGCTGGTGAATACGCGGTCTTGCGGGCTGCTTCGTCGGAAGGTGGGCAGCGCATGCTGGCCCGTGAGCATCGATTGCGCGTAGGCGAGCAGGGCGTTGTCGGCTATGTTACAGGGCGCGGTGAGCACCGGATCGCGCTGGATGTGGGCGAAGATGCGGCCTACTTCGATAATCCCGATCTCCCGCGTACCCGTTCTGAGGTAGCGTTGCCCTTGCAAGTGCGAGGGGAGATCATCGGGGCGCTGGATGTGCAAAGCGTCGCGTCGGAGGCGTTTACCTCAGAAGATGTGACCGTGTTGCAGACGCTGGCGGATCAGGTAGCCGTAGCCGTAGACAATGCGCGTCTCTTTGCGGAAAGTCAGGAGGCCCTGGAAGCGGCGCGGCGCGCTTACGGCGAGTTGAGCCAGAAAGGCTGGCAAGAGTTGTTTCGCACTCGAACTGAAGTTGGAGCGCGATATGATCCTCACGCCATACTGCCGCCCGATGGTCGCCAGCGCGAGAGCGTGAAAGCGGCGCTCCGGGAGAAAAAGCCCGTTGCGGATGCGGAGGGGAAGTTGCATACTCTCGCTATCCCTGTCGAGGTGCGCGGGCATGTGATCGGTGTGGTTGATGCGTATAAGCCCGACGAGGACGGCGCGTGGACGCAGGAAGAGATCGAGTTGCTGGAAACGCTGACGGCCCAATTGAGCCAGGCCCTGGAAAGCGCCCGCCTCTACGAGGATACCCAGCGCCAGGCGGCGTTCGAGCGCGTGACGGGAGAAATCGCCAGCCGCTTCCGTGAGTCGCTGGATGTGGATCGGATTTTGCAAACGGCGGCGAGTGAATTTCAAGAGGTTTTGAATCTGGATACGGTGGAAGTTCGGGTGGGGCCGGCGCCCTTATCCGACGAGATGTAATGCGATGCAATGCGATACAATGCGAAAATAGATTAGGAGGTCATACTGTGAGCAAGCAAATGTTTAGAGCCTGCGTGGGAGTCTTGATCTGTTTAGTGTTGGCTGCTTGTAGCGGCTCTGGATCCGAACCTGAACCGCAAGCGGATAAGGTGACCCTGCAATTACAGTGGACCACCCAGACACAATTTGCCGGCTATTATGTGGCGCTGTCGAAGGGCTGGTATGCTGAGGAAAACATTGACCTGACGATTAAGCCCGGCGGGCCTGATATTTTGTCGGTGGATCGGGTGACCTCTGGCGTCGCGCAGTTTGGAACCGCCGTCTTGCCCGATCTTGTCGATGCCATCGAATCGGGCGACGATCTGGTCAGCATTGCCCAAATTCAACAGAGCAACGGGTTGCTCTTGTTGGCCAAAAAATCTTCGGGGATTAATGGCCCAGAGGATTTTGTCGGCAAGCGCGTGGGGGTATGGTTGGGCGGCTGGGAGACACAATTCAATGCGCTCATCGCTCAGGAGGGCATCGACCCCGATTCGTTCGAACTGGTGGCGCAAGGCTTCAGCATGACGCCTTTCCTGGCAGGCGAACTCGACGTCGCCTCGGCGATGATCTACAACGAGTACCTCACCGTGTTGCGGAGCGGTCTCTTCGAGGAGGAGTTGAACATCATCGACTATGCGGATTACGATTTAGATTTCCCCGGCGACCTGTTGTTCACCTCGCGCGACTTATTGGAGAGCAACCCCGATCTCTGTGTGCGGATGTTGCGCGCGTCGTTGCGGGGTTGGGAGTACGCGATCAAGAACCCGCCGGAAGCGGCCGAGATTGTGATCGAATATGATCAGAGCGGCCTGCTGGAGTACAGACATCAGCTCGCGATGATGAAAGAGGTTGCTAAACTGGTGGCGCGCTCAGTGCGTCCGATTGGGTACACGGAGCGCAATGATGTGGTGCGGGTTATTGGCGCCCTCTCTACGTATGATGTTTTGGAAGGCGACCTACAACCGGAGGATGTCTACGATAGTGCTATATGGGAGCAGGCGATTGCTCAAGAGTAAGGTGGTTGAATGATGCAACGATTCCTTCGCAGGTTTTCCGTCCGGCAGCGGATCTTTGGCGGCCTGATGTTGCTGATTGTGTTTTTATTCCTTTCGATTCCGGTGTTGATTATGCAGCGGAATACGATGGACGACACAATCATGCAGTTATTGGACGTGCGGGCGCGCGCCGATCGCTTGCTGCTCAGCGCTTCCGTGCGGATCCAACTCTCTCGCGTGGATCTGCTGCGTTACACTCAGGACTTAGTCGCGGCGCCTTATGAGGCCCTGGATAATATAAGTCAGGCCCAATCTCTGCTCGCAGAAACCGAGCCTTTGCTGATAGAACCGGATATGCAGCAGAACTTGACAAAACTTCAAGACGCTCTTGTGACGTACGAAGGGCTCATCCATGATATCTTAGCCGCCCGTACGGCAGAAGATGGCGAAAGTTCGATCCAACTGGAGTTTCAAGCGCAGCGCCTGGGCCATGACATCGGATCGCTGATTGAGTTGCTGGTCAATCGCAACCAGGAGCGCCAAGCGGAAGCCGCCGCTGAATTCCGCAGGGCAGCGACCCAGCGCTTGAATTGGATCTTGCTGGGCTATGTCTTCGCCTTGGGCGTTGGCGTGGCGGTGGGGTGGTTGGTGCAGCAAAGTATTACGGAGCCGGTAGCCCAATTGCGTGAAGGCGCCGAGGCATTCAGCCGGGGGCAGATGGATGTGACGATTCCCGTCATCGGCGCGGATGAGTTGAGTGTCCTGGCGGAGACCTTCAACCGGATGTCAACGCAGATCTCCCAATCTTATCTTGAATTAGAAGAGCGCGTGATGGAGCGCACCCGCGATCTAGAACGGCGTTCCGACTACCTGCGCGCGGCGGCTGAGGTGGGGCAAGCGACCAACGAAATTCTGGACCTTGACGAGTTGTTACGGCGCTCGGTCGAACTGATTCGCATTCACTTTAATCTCTATTACGTCGGCTTGTTCCTGGTGGACGAGGCAGGGGCATGGGCCATATTGCATGCCGGAACCGGCGAGGCGGGAGAGGCGATGTTGGCGCGCGGCCACCGCATCCGCGTGGGCGAGGGGATGATCGGGTGGAGCGTGGAGCACGCTCAGGCTCGCGTAGCGGAGGACGTCGGGGGCGATGCGGTGCGCTTGGCGACCGCTGAACTGCCGGAGACCCGCTCTGAGGCGGCGATTCCTCTGCGGTCGCGGGGCAGCGTTCTCGGGGCGCTTACAGTCCAGGATAGCGAACCGCAGGCCTTCGACGAGGCCGCGCTTTCCATTCTTCAGATCGTGGCGGATCAACTGGCGGTGACGATCCGCAACACTCGTCTATTTGTGGCCACTGAGGAGGCGCTCGAAGCCGAGCGCCGTGCTTACGGCGAAATTACCCGCGCCGCGTGGGCCGAATTCTCGCGGCGGCAGCAGGGATATATCGCCGGGATGGATCGTGAACCGGCGCCCGCGGCGGGGTCGTGGCGCGCGGATATGGTAGCGGCGCAACATGCCCGCGACGTGGTGCAGGTGGATGAGATGACCTTAGCGCTTCCGATCCAAGCCCGTGATGAAAGCATCGGCGCGGTGTATCTTCGCAAGCAAGATGGGGATGGAAAATGGAACTCCAGAGAATTGGCCTTGATATCGAACCTGGTTGAGCAGTTGGGGATGGCCTTAGAGAGCGCCCGCCTCTATGAGGACACCCAGCGCCGCGCCGCCCGCGAGCGCGTGGTCGGCGAGGTGACGGCTAAAATACGAGAATCCTTGGATATAGAAAGTGTGATGCAGGCCGCCGTGCTCCAGATGCGCGAAGCGCTCGACATCGCCGAGGTGGAGATTCGATTGGAACCGGGCGAAATCCAAACCGGTGAAGTCGAAACCGGTGAAGTTGAAACCGGTGAAGTTGAAAGATGAAACCCCCGATGGCCGGAAACTTGCGGAACAAGGACAATAACGAGGCGTTTATGGATGAAGACCGACGCAGACACCCAAAACTCCAGACGAAATTAGGCGGCATTTTCGCGGCTTTGGCCGTGATCCTCGTGGCGCTGGCGCTGATCGCTTTATACATCGGCGCGCGGGACCGTATCCGCCAAAGCGTCCGCCGCCGCTTACACGATATCGTTGCCATTGCCGCGCAGCGGATCGATGGCGATCTTCACGCCACCCTCACCGATCCCGAACAGGAGAGGAGCGCGGCCTACCTCCAGATCAAGCAGACACTCCAGGAGATTCGAGATATCGGCAGCGATCTCTATTTTGTCTACACGATGCGCGTGAATGAGGCCGGCGACATCTGGTTCGTGGTCGACGCTGAGGAAGATCCCGATGAAATCTCCCATCTGGGGGATGTCTACGACGATGCCAGCGAGCTATTGCGCGCCAGCATCGTGACCCTCGACCAGCCCATCGTTGAGGAATCATTCTACACGGACCAGTGGGGCACCTGGCTCACCGGATACGCGCCTATCTATGATTCTGGAGGTAGACGGGTGGGCGTGTTGGGCATCGACATCAACGCCGAGCAGGTCAGGGCATACGAACGCGAGTTGCTCATCCGCGCATTGATTGTCTTGGGGGGCATCTTCCCCTTTGCCGTGTTGATAGGATGGTTGATCGGCCGGCGCATCGCCGCGCCCCTGGCGCAACTTACCGAGGCGGCGACGGCCCTCGCGGCCGGCGATAGGATGCGCTCCATTCCCGCCAGCCAGCGAAATGATGAGCTTGGCATCCTGGCCCGGTCTTTTGGGCGGATGGCGGAGCGAATTCAAATGTTAATCCGCGAGCTTGAGCAGCGGGTCCAAATGCGGACTGACGATCTGGCTCAGCGCTCGCGATATTTGGAGACCTCGGCGGAGATTGGGCGGGCCGCCACCTCCATTTTGGATACTGACGAGTTAATGGACGCCGTGGTGGAGATGATCCGAGTGCAGTTTGACCTCTATTACGTGGGCCTATTCCTCCTCGATGAAACTGGCGAGTGGGCGGCGGCGCGGGCCGCCAGCGGGGCGGGCGGGCGCGCGATGCTGGAGCGCGGCTTTCGGATTCCGGTGAGCAAGGGCATGATCGGCTGGTGCATCCGGCACGCGCAAGCGCGGATCGCCGGCGTCGCCGAGCAGGATGAAGTGCGCGTGACCGTCGAGGAACTGGCGGGCGCCCGCTCCGAGGCCGCGCTGCCGTTGCGCTCGCGCGGGGAGGTGATCGGGGCGCTGTCGGTCGCGAGCGATCAGCCAGAAGCCTTCGATGCAGATCTCATCACCGTGTTGCAGACCATGGCCGATCAGGTGGCTGTCGCGCTGGATAATGCGCAGCTTTATCAGGCCTCGCAAGCGGCCCTGGAGGCGCAGCGGCGCGCCTATGGGGAGGCCGGACGCGAGACGTGGCAGCAATTGATGCGGACCAGACAGCATCAAGGCTATCGCTGCGATCAATTGGGCCTCAGCCCCGTTCGAGGCGACTGGCGCCCGGAGATGCGACAAGCAATTGTGTCGGGGAATATCATCAAGGTACAAAAGCCCGCGGAGAGCGCCGAGAGCGAGAACATTGTTGCCGTTCCTATTCGCGTCCACGACCAGATTTTGGGGGTATTGCGCTTCCGCAAAGAAGAGGGCGAGTGGTTCGACGAGGAGATCAGCTTGCTGGAGACGCTGACGGATCGATTGAGCGCGGCCTTAGAAAGCGCCCGCCTCTACGAGGACACCCAGCGCCGCGCGGCCCGCGAGCAGATCGTAAGTGAGATCACCGGGCGGATGCGGGAGACGTTGGATCTCGAGACCGTGTTAAAGACAGCCGCTGATGAGATGCGCCAGGCGTTGGAGTTGCCCGAAGTTTCTGTGCGCCTGATGCAGTTGGACGAGTGAGATGTGTAACGTCAAGCGAGCGTATAGCCTTTCGCGGTGGCTCTTTGATTATCTCACTGTGGAGATGTGGAGAGTGGAAAGGAGAAAGCCTTTAATGAGCGTTAGTTTGCGTTGGATAGCGTTAGTTGTGGTGATTCTGGCCTTGATTTTGGTCCCGTTTGCCATTTGGGGGGAACAAATTGAGGCGTGGACACATCATTTTATCGAGTCGGCCGAGGACAATGCCGGGTGGGTGATGGTGGTGCTCGGTGGTTTGCTGGCGTTGGACATTCTCTTACCGGTGCCTTCTAGCTTGGTCAGCACGGCTTGTGGATTTCTGTTGGGCTTTATGCCGGGGTTGTTGACCTCGCTTGCGGGGATGATCATTAGCAATGCCCTGGGCTTCACCATGGGTGCGCGGTTAGGACGACCGTTTGCTCATAAGTTAGTCGGCAAGGTTGAATTGCAGCGTTTGGAGCAACTCAGCCAGCAGCTCGGTGATTGGGCCATCATCGTCGCGCGTCCGGTGCCGGTGCTGGCCGAAGCCTCGGTGCTGTTTGCTGGGATGGGGCGTATGTCCATGCCGCGCTTTATGATATTGTCGGGATTAGCCAACTTGGGGATCTCGCTGGTTTACGCGGCGGTAGGGGCCTTCTCGGCCACCGAGGGATCATTTCTGTTGGCGTTCGCCGGCGCTATCCTCGTTCCTGGCCTGGCGATGCTCGTGTTCCGCAAGCACGATCCAGCGTCGTGAGGCGGTGATATGGTGATATTATGAAAATGACATCTACTGAGCAATCTGTGATGAACAGCCGGGTGCGCCACTGGTTCCAGGAACACTACGAGTTCGCGGTGCTACAGCGGCAGTTGCGGCGGAGTGGTGTGGACTTGCAGGGCAAGGTGCTGTTGGAGGCCGGGTGTGGCGCGGGGGCCAACCTACGTCTGTTGCAGCGCGCCTTCACGCCAGAAGCCATCTATGGCATCGACCTGTTGCCCGAAGAGGTCGCGCTCGCGCAGCAAAACGCGCCTGGCGCGCATATCACGGTCGGCGATCTCGCGGCTACCGGATTTCCAGACGCGCACTTCGACGCGGTTTTCGCGTTTGGCGTATTTCATCATATTCCGCACTGGCCCACCGCACTCCAAGAGGTGCGCCGCATTCTCAAGCCGGATGGCCTGCTGGCGGGCGGTGAGATCAGGCAAGTTCGCACGGTAGACTTCACCTGGCCTGGGTTTGTGCAGGACGTGCAGGCCGCCGGATTCAAAATGTTGGACAATCAGAAGATCTACTTCGGGTATTTCTACAGCTACCTGTGCGCCACTTCCGATGGCATCGGGACGAGTTAAGGCGAGTGGGTCTTATGGATAGGGAAGGTAACGATTTAGTTTTAGGAGTAGAGCAAAGTGCAACGCACTTGAACTGAAGGAAAGACAACGCCTCATGCAGTATATGCTTGGTGATAAGCTTAAAAGTGCGTTGCATCTCAAGACTAAACGGCTACAAGGGAAAGGATAACTATGTTGAATCGCATCAGGCAATGGTTGGCGCCGCCGGTATTTGAAGACGAGGGCCAGACGCGCTCCGCCGCGTTGCTCAATGGATTATTGCTGCTATTGCTGGCCGCGACGATTCTGGGGACGGCCATCGTGCTGCCGTTGGAGCCGGAAGAATGGATTTTCAACGCCATCTTCGGCGTGCTGTTGTCCGGATTATTCCTCTGGTTCCGCCGCCTGGTGCGGCAGGGACGCTTGCGAGGCGTCAGCTACGTGCTGGCGTCGGTGCTGTGGGTGAGCGTCACCGTGCTGGTGCTGATGGGCCAAGGTCTGCGCGACTCCAGTGTGGTGGGATACTTCTTGGTCATCGCCTTTGCCAGTTTGTTGCTGGGGGGGGGCGGCGTGTGGATCTATGGCATCTTGAGCGTGATAGCCCTGACCGCCATGTACGTTGCCGAAATTGTGGGACTATTGGATGTCACACCCGCTGCCAGTGTCAGAGTTGCTGATTGGATGGTGATCAATCTGGTGTTGTTCTTGACGGCCTCGCTCTCGCGCTCAGCTGTGAACGCCCTCGATAGGACGGTGAGCCGCTTGCGCGAGAACGAAATCGCGCTGGCCGAGAGCAACCGCGCGTTGCAGGCGGAAAGCGCCAGACTGGAGGCCCGCACGAACCAATTAGAACATCGCACCAGCCAGTTGCGCGCTATCACCGAACTCGGTCGCATCACCACCACCATTCATGAACAGGAGACCCTGTGCGCTATCGTGCCAAAGTTGATCGGCGAACGGCTGGAATTGGATTACGTTGAGCTGTTCCTGGTGGATGAGGCGCAAGCGCACCTAGTCTTACGCGGTGGCTATAGCTCATCCGGCACGGATCTACTCCTGGGCCGTGAGTTGCCGCTTCGGGCTGACGATGTGGTCGCCACGACAGCCGTTACTGGAGAGGCGCGTCTGTTGGCAGAGACGGACGATGCCGCCTTCCCGGAGACTCACTCGCGGCTCGTGTTGCCGATTGCAGGGGGGGCGGATGTGTTGGGCGTCCTCGATCTGCATAGTGCATCCCCCGCTGCTTTCAATCAGCAGGATAGGGTTGCCTTGCAGGGTTTGGCGGATCAATTGGCCGTAGCGTTGGAGAGCGTGAAATTGTTTACGGAAACCCAAGAGACCTTGGAGATGGCACAACGCGCTTACGGTGAAATCAGTAGCCGAGCCTGGGGGGAAATGTTACGGAGCGCCGGATTCGCGGGCTTTCGCAGCCGGGAGCATGAAATGTCGCCGTTGGATGCGCGCCTCACGCCCGAGATCGAACATGCCCTGCGGGAGAAACAATTGGTGCATATTCCCGGTGACGCGCAGAATGATCACCTTTTGGTGCTCCCTATCAAGGTCCGTGATAGAGTGATTGGCGTTGTGGATACTTATAAGCCGGGACATACCCCGGGGTGGACGGAGACAGAAATCGAGGTATTGCAGGAACTTTCGGAGCGGCTAGGGATGGCCTTAGAAAGCGCCCGCCTCTACCAGGATACGCAGCGCCGCGCGGCCCGCGAGCAGTTGACGGGTGAGGTTACCGCTCGCATCCGCGAGACGTTGGATGTGAACAAAGTCTTGCAGACGGCGACGCGCGAGATGCGCCGGGTGTTAGATCTCGCGGAGGTCGAAATTCGGATGGGCTTGGACGCCTCGGAGAGAGAGTAGCATTATGAAGACGAAGCATCGAAATCAGAGAACCTATCGTGTGGGACGTATAGGGTGGGCCGTCGCGATCTGCCTGACCCTCATCCTTGCGCCCGTCGCCAACGGAATCGCGCTGGCCCAGGAGCCGGACGATTCCCTGGATGACGCCTACGAAGCGGCGGTGCAAAAATGGGCGGCGGAGTTCGAGATCTCGACTCTGACCGAGACGGAGCGGCAGGCGGAATTGCGCTGGTTCGCCGAGGCGGCGGCGCCCTTCCGGGGGCGCGCCATCCGGTCGGCGGCGGAGGATATTCGCACCCACTACTGGGAGAGCGAGGTCTTAGCCGAGGCCTTCGAAGAGATCACGGGCATCCGCGTCGAGCACGAGATCATCGGCGAAGGCTCCGTGGTGGAGAGCATCGCCGAGCAGCAGAGCACCGGGCGCCGCATCTACGATATTTACGTCAACGATGCTGATCTTGTCGGCACGCATCTCCGCAGCCAGGCGGTCGTGAATCTGACCGAGTATATGGCCGGTGAAGGGGCCGAGTTCACCAACCCCTATTTGGATCTGGCCGACTTTCTGAATTTGGAGTTTGGGCAGGATTACGATGGCCAACAATTGCAATTGCCCGATCAGCAGTTCGCCAATCTCTATTGGTTCCGCTACGATTGGTTCACCGACCCTGAGTTGCAAGCGGAGTTCCGGGCGACGTATGGCTATGACTTGGGTGTGCCCATCAATTGGGCCGCCTACGAGGACATCGCTGAGTTCTTCACCGGGCGCGAGATTGATGGCCGGCAGATCTACGGCCATCTGGATTACGGCAAGGAATCGCCCTCCCTGGGCTGGCGCTTCACAGATGCCTGGCTCTCCATCGCCGGCGTGGGGGATACGGGTTTGCCCAACGGCATCCCCGTCGACGAGTGGGGCATCCGCGTGGAGGATCGCGTGCCCGTCGGGGCCTCGATTGCGCGGGGTGGGGCGGCCAACAGTCCGGCGGCGATCTATGCCCTGGAGAAGTACCTGGAGTGGCTGGATAAGTACGCGCCGCCGGAGGCCCGGGAGTGGCGGTGGGTCGATGCCGGGCCGCAGGCCGCGCGCGGCGACATCGCCCAACGGATCTTCCAATATGTGACGTGGCTCTCGGATGACGCTTTCCACGAGCCGGGCAGCCCGGTGGTCGATGAAAACGGCGATCCCCTGTGGCGGGTCGCCCCCACGCCCCACGGGCGCTATTGGCAGGAAGGCATGAAAGTCGGCTATCAGGACGCGGGAAGTTGGACTATCCCCGCCAACATTCGTGGCCAGCGCCGCGCGATGGCGTGGCTGTGGGCGCAGTTCTGCGTCTCCAAGACCGTCTCGCTGCAGAAGTTCCTCGTCGGCGGCACGCCCGTCCGCAGCTCGACCGTCTTCGCCGATTATTTGACCGAGCGGCAGGCGGAGTGGGGCGGCCTGATCGAATTCTATCGTTCAGAGGAGCGCAAGAAATGGACCGACACCGGCCCGAATGTACCGCACTACCCCAAACTTTCGGCGGTGTGGTGGCCAAACATCGCCCACGCCATCGCCGGGAGGTTATCGCCACGCCAAGCGATGGACGCCATCGCTACGGAGATGGATGCCGCGATGGAGACGATGCGGATGGCGAAATATTCCCCGCAACTCAACCCCATGGTCGGCTCATCCCAGTGGCTATCAGCGCCGGGAGCGCCAAAGATGATCATCGTCGCCGAGGAAACGCCGGAGACCATCCCTTACGATGAACTGATCCAAATCTGGACCCAATCGGAGTGAATCATCCGAGCGCCGGGTAAATAGCGTAGGAGACGTTGACTATGCCGAATTTGAGAATTGGACAAAAAATTACAATTGTGCTGGTGGTGATTTTGCTGCTCTTCACGGCTGGATTGTACAGCGTCATCGTGACCACCAGCTCTGACAACTTGAGTCACATCAAGCTGGAGGAGCTGGGGCGAATGGCGCGCATTCTGGCGGGACGGGTCGGCGAGATGATCGAAAATGGCGAGCAGACCGTTCAAACCTTTGAGCGAAGTGAGCCAATCGTCAATCAGATCCATCTCTTGACCTACCTGGGGCCGTATTACGCGGATCCGGGCGCCTACTTTGGCGAGGACTTTATGCGCCCCGGCACGCCCATCGATGCGGCGGATCAAATTTACGTCTTGCAAGCCCAGTTAAACTTGATCCAGTTGTTGCGGGACGCGCAGCGGATCAACAACCTATCGTCCATCGCCTTCTATATGATCTCACCCTTCGATGTGGCGCCGGACGCCGAACCGGTGTTATCGTTCAAGATGAACATGGATGACATCATCATCGCGCAATACACAGAGAAGACGAATCCGCAGGCCCGGACGCTATATCGAATCCCCGTGGAGAATTTTTCATTCCCCTCATCCGGGTATTTTGATGTCAGCACAGCTTATTCCGCTCCTCCCGCGCAGTTCTTTGAGGAATTAGGTTTTGAGCCGGTGCCGGTAGAGGAAGATTTCACCATCGAACCATTTGATCAGATTTGGGAAGGCTTGGAGAGACCGCGCTCCGTCATTTTGATGAAGGCCGGCGTGCCGATGATCCGCTCCTGGTATCCCATCAGAATCACGGTGGCGGCGCCGGAAACGTGGCAAGAAGAATCCGTCCCGGTCGGCATCGCCGTGGTGGATCAGCAGTTGGATCAAGCCATCATCGATCGATTACAGAGCCGATTGGATGTTCACGTAGGCTTTGCGCAACAAGACATCCTGTTGAATTCTAGCTTGGATTTGGCAGAACGAGCGGCGTTGACCAACGAGCGGGTGACATTGGAGGGGCAGATGTATTTCTTCAAGCAAGAGACCATCTCCCTTTCCGGCGCTACGGGGGCGAATTTGCAAGCTGTAGCGCTCAGTCCGGTAGGGGAATTGGAGATGCTGACAGAGCGCTTGCGCACTCAATTGGGGGTGACGACGCTGGTGGTCGGATTGGTGGTCATCGGCGTGGTTTATTTTAGCATTCAACGCCTCGTCAGCCGTCCCTTGGAGCAGATGACCGATCGCGTGCAACAGATCTCCTCTGGGGATCTCGATCAGCAGGTGCCGGTGCGCTCACAGGACGAGCTGGGCCAGTTGGCGATGGCCTTCAACAGCATGGCGGCCCAGTTGCGCGAAAGCTTCGCCTCGCTGGAGCGGCGGGTTGCCGAGCGCACGGAGGATTTGGAGCGGCGCGCGCAGGAACTGCGGGCCGCCGCCGAGGTCGGGCGCGCGGCGACGACACTTCGTGATTTAGACACCTTGCTTTCGCGGGTGACCTATCTAATCAGCGAACAATTCGGCTTTTATCACGTCGGCGTCTTTCTGTTAGATGAATCGGGAAATTACGCCGTGCTGCGCGCGGCCAACAGCACCGGCGGTCAGCAGATGTTGGAGCATGGACACCGCTTGCAGGTGGGCGCGCAGGGCATTGTAGGCTACGTCACCCGTGAGGGTAAGCCGCGCATCGCCTTAGATGTCGGCGAGGACGCGGTGCACTTCAAGAACCCCTACCTGCCGGACACCCACTCGGAGATGGCGCTCCCTTTGATGGCCGGCGATGAGATGTTGGGCGCGTTAGATGTTCAGAGCGTCGAGACGGAAGCCTTCACCGAGGAGGACATCGCGGTGTTGCGCCTCGTCGCGGATCAACTTGCCATTGCCATCGAAAACGCCAACCTGCTGTCCGAAGCTCAGGAGGCCTTGGCCGCGCAACGCCGCGCCTATGGTGAAGTCAGCCGCGAGGCGTGGCAGGAGTTGGTGGCGTCGCAAGCACTGGCCGGCTATACATGTGATGCCCATGACAACATCGTGCCGGTTGCCACCGCGTGGCCGGCAGAGATGAAACACGCGGGCCGGCGCGGCGAGATGGTCCAGACGGAGGATGGCACGGTGATGATCCCCGTCCAAATTCGCGATCAGACCTTGGGCGTGGTGCGCTTGCGTAAATCGGAGACCCAACCGGCGTGGACGGCGGAGCAGTTGGAGTTGATGCAATCGCTGACCAATCAATTAGAGGTGGCTTTGGAGAGCGCGCGTCTCTATCAGGATTCACAGTGGCGCGCGGCCCGCGAGCAGTTGGTCGGCGAAATCACAGCGCATATTCGCGAGAGCCTGGAGATCGACACCGTGCTCAAGACCGCCGTGCAGGAGATGCGGCGCGCCTTGGCCGTGCCGGAACTGACCATTCGCTTGGCCAACGAGCCGGGAGCCGGCGAGGGCGAGAAGAACGGGGGAGCGGCATGAATGCAATACGAGGATGGTTAAGAGGATGGTTCAATCGATATCTTGATGTGCCGGCGGAGGATGCGATTATCAGACAGCGACACCGCTCCTTCTTGATCCTCCTCTTGATCATAGCGGGCGCCTCTGTCGTAGGGGTGTTTCAGGTTTTAATCTTTTACCCGCACCTGGAATCGATGATCCTGATGGTTTTCGCCACTGTGTTGATCGTTGTCCTGGCGTGGTTCACACGGCGCCAACATCACTGGCCGCCTTACGTCTTTCTGATATTCTTGATGTTCGTCATTCATTACCAATTTGGGTGGGCCATTAACAGCCCGTTTGCTCTATTATTTGCCTTGCCGGTCATCAGCGCGCCATTAATTGCCCCGCCGTGGACGGCGCTATTCGTGGCCGGCATTGAGGCCCTGATATTGTATGTCATCGGGGGAGAGGACGCCTTGGGACTTTTGCCCCTTATGATCTTGGGGATTTTGGGAGGCGTGGCATGGATCTCCAGCGCGAGCCTGGTGCAATCCGTTACGCAGGCTCATGAGAATGCGGAATCGCTGGCGGAGAGCAACGAGGAATTGTTAGAAAGACAGGAAGAGCTGCGTCAACGCACGGCGGAACTGGAGCGCCGAACGCGCTATATGCAGGCGACGGTGACCGTGGCGCGGGCGGCGGCTTCCGTGTTGGATGTGCAGGAATTGCTGACGCGGGTCGTCAATCTGGTGAGCGAGCAGTTTGGCTTTTATCACGCCGGCCTGTTTTTGATCGATCGCGGTGGAGAGTGGGCGGTCTTGCAAGCGGCCTCCAGCGCGGGCGGCCAGCGGATGCTGGCGCGCGGCCATCGCCTCCGCGTGGGAGCGCAGGGTACGGTGGGCTACGTCACCAAGCATGGCGAGGCGCGCATCGCCTTGGACGTGGGCGAGGACGCGGTCTTCTTCGATAACCCCGATTTGCCGAACACCCACTCGGCGGTGACCTTGCCCCTGCGCGCGCGCGGCGAAATCATCGGCGCGCTGGATGTGCAGAGCGGCGAGCCGGCCGCCTTCACCCAGGAAGAGGCCGCGGTATTGCAGGCGCTGGCCGATCAGGTCGCCCTGGCCATCAGCAACGCGCGCCTCTTCGCGCAGGCGCAGGAGAGCTTGGAGGCGGAGCGCCGCGCCTACGGCGAGATGGGGCGGGAGGCTTGGACGGAATTATTACAGCTTCGCCGCGAACTGGCCTATCGCGGCGATGAGGAAGGCGTCGCCGCGGCGGAAGACGATTGGCGGCCTGAGACGAAGCGCGCGTGGCAGGAAGCCGCCGTGACCGTGCATCAGGATGAGGGCACGGGCGAGGCGTCGTTGGCCGTGCCAATCCAAGCCTCTGGCCGGGTGATCGGCGTCATCGATACCTACAAGCCGGCCGGGGCGGGGGATTGGAGCCGGGAGGAAATCCGACTGGTAGAGAATCTCGCGGAGCAATTGAGCGTCGCATTGGAGAGCGCGCGTTTCTACGAGGACATCCAGCGCCGCGCGGCCCGCGAGCGCTTAACTCGTGAAATCACGGATCACATTCGTCAGGCATCGGATATAGAGACCTTGATCAAGACCACGGTGCAGGAAATCACAGACGTATTGCAGACCTCTTCCACCTTTGTTAAATTACATCCATCAGAAGAGACGCCAGAAGAGACGCCGGCGGCGAGTGATGCGCCTGATGCCGCAATCCCGAGGGAGGAGCTATGATAGCAGCGCAAAGGCGATGGCAAATTTGAGGGGGATGAGGGGGATGAGGAGGATGATGTTAGGAGTGGAGGCTTAACGTATGGCGGATAAAAGAGCTGCCGGAGGAAAACCGTCGGTAATCAGTGGATCTTCTGATCTACTACTTGGCACATCCATTGGGCGCCGATTGAGTCGCAGAATTCTGCTGTTGAGCATCATCACCGTGATCGTGATGTTGGGAACAATGTACCTGGGGGTGGGGAGCGTCTTGAATGCATCCAGCCGAGGGCTTTTGACAGCGCGCGGGGAGGCCGAGCAGATTTTCACGCGATTTTTGGAAGGTATCTTCCAGGATTTGCGCGCCACCAGTGATGCGCTGGCTGTGGGGGACGATCCTGATGCGCTCTTCCGTCAGGCCTTAGATCGTCAGACCGCCTACGTCGACATCCGCCTGATCGCCCCACGCGGGGAGGTGCTCGCGAGCCGGCGACGTTCGGGGGTCGCCCCCGCCTCGGTGGCGACCCAACCATGGTTGACGACGATGGTCGTCGGCGAGATTTATTTTGGCTCGGTGGATTATGAGGAATACGGCGCGCCGATTGTCGCCATCGCTGTCCCGGTGGAGGATGAAGCGGGCAATTTCTACGCTTCGTTGGTCGCGCAAGTGGATCTGACCGCGCTATGGGATATCGTCGCCGGCTTCAACGTCGGCGACGAGGGCCATGTCTACGTCTCCAGTTGGAGCGGCATGGTGATCCTGCATCAGGATTTAGATTTCGTGCAGAAAAAAATATCTGGAGATCCGAATACGGGAGAGTTGTTCCCTATGCCTAACCCGCGCGAGATTGCCGAAGAGGACTATATGTTTTATAGAGGGCATCGCGACGAATGGGTCTTTGCCTCGGCCGCGCCGATTATCCCGGATGTGACGCACTGGTATGTGGTGGTGGAGCGGCCCGTCGCTGAAATCTTCCGTCCGTTGATCACCGAGGGCGTGATCATTCTGATCTTGTTTATTGGCATTGTGGGCGGCGTGTTGGACATCTTGAACTTCACGCGCCGGCGCATCGTTTATCCCCTGCGCGTTTTGCATAAGAATGTCCTGGCGTTGGGCGAAGGAGATCTAGAGCGGCGTATCCCACTGGAGATAGATGATGAGTTCGGCGTGTTGGCCGCGACGTTGAACACCCTGGCGTCTCAGTTGCAAGAGATCATCAATACGCTGGAACATCGGATTGCAGAGCGCACGCGCGGCTTGCGGGCGGCGGCGGATATCTCACGCGCGACGACCACCGTGTTGGACCCCGATGAGTTGCAGCGCGAGACCGTGGACTTGATCCGCGAGCGTTTTGATCTCTACTACGTCGGCCTCTTCTTGGTGGATGAGACGGAGGCGTATGCAGTATTGCGCGCCGGCACCGGGGAAGCGGGTCGGAAGATGTTGGAGAGTGACCACCGGCTGCGCGTCGGCGGCGCGACGATGATTGGACAGTGTGTGTCGACCGGCGAAGGGCGGATTGCGCTCGACGTGGGGGAGGAGGCCTCGCGCTTTGATAATCCCCTGTTGCCCGAGACTCACTCGGAGATGGCCCTGCCGCTCCAAGCGCGCGGGCGCATCATCGGCGCGTTGAGTGTGCAGAGCAAGGAAATCGCTGCATTCGACGAGGCCGACATCGCCGTGATGCAGACGATGGCCGACCAAGTGGCCGTGGCCATCGACAACGCGCGGCTCTTCACTGAATCGCAGGCGGCCCTGGAGGAGATGGAAGAAATCCAGCGCCGCTACACGGAACAGGCGTGGGGCGCCTTCACCCGTAAACGAGCCATCAAAGGCTACGAGCAGACAGCGACGGGCCTGCGGCCCTTGGACGAAGCGGCCCATCAGAATGAAATCCAAACGGTATTTTCCGCCCTGCGCACCGGCGAACCGAGCGCGCGATCACTGGTGTTTGGGGAGGGCGGGGAACGCTCCTCACAGATAGCCAGCAAAATCCTGGCCCCCATCTTGCAACGCGAGCGCCCCATCGGCGTTTTGGGCTGTGAGGCTCACGCTGAAGGGCGTCGCTGGAGCAAAGACCAAGTCGCTTTGGTCGAGACCATCGCCGAGCAATTTGCCATCGCGGCGGAGAACCTGCGGCTCTTGGATGAAACGCAGCGCCGCGCGGCCCGCGAGCAGGCCGTGACGGAGGTCACCGCCAAGATCCGGGCGGAGGTCGAGATCGAAGCGATGTTGCAGGAGGCCCTCACGGAGCTGGGGCAGGTGCTGGGCGCTGATCGTGGCCTCGCCCACCTCGCGCTGGGAGAGGAGAGCCTGCTGGAAGAGGAAGAGACGGAGCGGCCTGCAAGTGGCCCCGTAAGTGAAGAAGACGGTGCCGGCCTTCAAGCGCAGCAGGACGGAAACGGAAACGAAAACGGAAACGAAAACGGATAGGATGGAGACCGATATGAACGAACAACTCGATAACAAACCCGGGGCTGGGGCGTTCGAGACCCTGATAGCCGATGGTGAGGCCCAGAAAATCACCCTTGCCGGCATCTGGCGCTCGTTAGTATCCGCAGAAATTTACGAGAGCGAGGAAACCGCGCGGGTTGCTCGTCTGTTCAATAACTTGATGATCGTAGGCGGGATCCTTACGCTCCTCTTTATCGGAATCTTTATGATCGCCCAGGCCAGAGGACTGTTCCTGCGGCCGTTCGAGGGCTGGCTTGGCGCGACGTTCCCGGCGTCGTTGTTCCTGATCGCGGCCTTTGCTATCTGGCAGGTGAAGGCGGGCCACCTAGAGACGATGATCAAATTCTACATCTGGAGCGTATTTGTGGGCCTTCTGCTGGCCGTTGTGCTCTACGATGGCGCGCGTTCTGCCGCCTGGTTTCTCTTCTTCTGGCCCGTGATGTTAGCGGGCACCTTTATGGAGCCGGATGATGCGTTACGGATGGCGCTGGGCCTCTTTATATCCTATGGCCTGGTGTACTTACTGGAAGCTTGGGAAATTTACGCGCCGCCTATCATCCTTACCGAAGCGGCCTATCGTTTTATCAGCTTGGCTTTTGGCCTCTTGATGATCGGGGCCACCACCGGCGTGGTTAACTTTATCAACATGCGCAGTTTGCGGCAGGCGATAGCGAAAATGCGGCAGACGGAGCAAACATTGCAGGAGACGCGGCGTTCACTGGAGCAGCGCGTCGAGGAGCGCACCGCCGAGTTGAAAAAGCAGGCCACCCAGCTCGAGACCATCACCCAATTGAACCGGATGGTCGCGACCTTGCCCGACCTCCAGAGTGTGCTCGATACCTCCGCTCAACTGATCTCCGAGCGGTTGGGATATTATCACGCTGGCATCTTCCTGTTGGGGCCGGAGCGCAAATGGGCCGTGCTCCAGGCTGCATCGTCGGAAGGGGGGCAGAAGATGTTGGCGCGCGGCCATCGCCTGCGTGTGGGCGAAGAGGGCGTAGTGGGCTACGTCGCGCACACCGGCCTCCCCCGGATCGCTTTAGACGTCGGCGAGGATGTCATGTGGTTCGATAACCCAGATCTTCCCAACACCCGCTCCGAAATCGCCTTGCCCTTGGTCGCGCGCGGCCAAATCTTAGGCGTGCTGGATATCCAGACCGAAGAGCGCGAAGCCTTCATAGAGGACGATATCAAAGTCCTGCGCGTCTTGGCGCGCGGCACAGCCATCGCCATCGATAATGTGCGGACATTAGAAGAGATGCGCGATACATTAGATCGCTTGGCCCGTTATCAGGAGCGCGATGCGTTACAAGCGTGGCGACACGCTCTCGCCCGCCGGAATATGCAGGTGGACTTATCCTACGTCGCCGGCCTGACCCGCGAGGCCGACCCGCAAGAGGTGGCCGCCATCCAGACCCATGCGCCGGCCACCCTCGCGGAGATGACCACACTGGAGACGCCTTCGGGCACGCATCGGCTGCTGGCCCCGATTTACGTGCAGGGCCGTTCCTTGGGCGTGTTGGCCTTTGATAAATCCGAACCGTGGCAACCGGAGGAACTGCAACTCTCGCGGGCGGTGGTGACGCAGTTGGAACTGGCGTTGGAGAACGCGCGTCTGCTGGAGGAGACGCGGCTCCGCGCATCTCAGGAGCGCGCGCGCGGCGAGATCGTGTCCAAAGTCCGCTCGATGGGCTCCGTCGATGCGATTTTGCGCAGCGCCGCCGAGGAGTTAGGGCAAGCGCTCCGCGTGGAGCGCAGCCGGATCCAGTTGATGCCCCCTGGCGAGGAAGCGCGCCCGTCGCGCGTAGGCGAACCTTCGGAATAAGAAAGCAGCCAGAGGGTCGGCGCAGGCTGACTTCGTAGGCGTTGCCGCGACTTCGGTCGCCAGGCTCCCATTACCAAGTTAAGGGATTTTAGAAATTAAAAGCTTCCCCTGAAAAAAGGTCAAAAATCCGATTTTTACGCACGCAACCTACTACAT
>JBKHCQ010000004.1:0-34145 GCA_046541755.1 Anaerolineales bacterium
GCTGATCTATCTGCTACCATCTGCTTAATCCGCTGATCCATCTGCTACCATCTGCTTAATCTGCTGATTTGATGCGATAATCGGCGGCGGCGGCGTGCGCGGTGAGCGATTCGGCGCGGGCGATGCGCGCGGCCACGGGCGCGATCCGCTGCGCGGTGGCGTCGTCCAAAGCGATGATGCTGCTGAGCTTGACGAAATCCAGCACATTGACCGGCGCGGCGAAGCGCGCGGTACCGCCCGTCGGCATGACGTGGCTCGGCCCGGCGACGTAATCGCCCAGCACCTCGCAGGAATGCTCGCCCAAGAAGAAGCCCCCGGCGTTGCGGATCTGCCCCATCAGCGCCTGGGGATCGCGCGCGGCGAGGCAGAGGTGCTCGGCTGCGAACGCATCGGCCACGCGGGCCGCTGTCGCCAAGTCCGGCGTGAGCACGATCCCGCCCTGACCCGCCAGCGACGTCGCCAGCACCTCGCTGCGCGAGAGCGAGGCGATTTGCCGTTCTACCTCGGCCTGCACCGCCTCGGCCAGCGCGCGCGAGGGCGTGAGCAGGATGGCGGTTGCCAACACATCGTGCTCGGCCTGCGCCAGCAGATCGGCGGCCACCCAGGCGGGATTCGCCGCCGCGTCGGCGATGACCATCGTCTCGGTCGGGCCGGCCAGCCCATCGAGGCCCACGATCCCGTAGACCTGGCGCTTGGCGATGGTGGTGAACAGCCCGCCCGCGCCCACGATCTTATCGACGCGCGGGATGCTCTCCGAGCCGAAGGCCAGCGCCGCGACGGCGAGCGCGCCGCCCACGCGGAAGAGCCGATCCACGCCGACGATGTGGGCCGCCGCCAAAATGGTGGGATCGACCGCGCCATCGGGCCGGCCCGGCGGCGTGCAGATGATGATCTCATCGACGCCGGCGACCTGCGCGGGGATGGCCGTCATCAGCAGGGAGGAGGGCAGCGGCGCGGCGCCGCCCGGCACGTAGACGCCCGCCCGCCGGATGGGCGTGAAGCGCTGGCCGACCACGCCGCCCATCTCGGTCGTCGTCCAATCGGGGATGGGCTGCCGGGCGTGGAAATCGCGGACGCGCCCGGCGGCAAACTCCAGCGCCTCTCGTAGCTCAGGATCGAGCGCGTCGTAGGCGTCTTTCCATTCGGAAGGCGGCACCTCCAAGGCGTCCACCGTCAGCCCATCGATGTGGGCCGTCCAATCGCGCAGGGCTGCATCCCCCCGCGCGCGCACCTCGGCCAACAACCGCGCCACCGCCGCCTCCGGCGTCAGCGGCTCGCCAAAAACCCGCTCGATCCCCGCCAACACCACCTCCGGCACATCCGCCACCGTCAACATCTCGCGGCGCTGTAAAATCTCCTGCGCTTCTTCGACTGTTTCGTAAATTTTCAGCATAGTTGTCTCCTTGTTCCTTTGTCTTCGTGTGTAAATTGTGAATTTAGAATGGTGAATTGCGAATGATGAATTTCCAGTCACATTCTCATTCATTTGTGCGGAGTTTATTGCTATGATACTGCATACAGGTTGTCTTTCCTTTAGTTCAAGTGCGTTAGTTCAAGAGCGTTAGTTCAAGTGCGTTGCACCGTGGTCTACTCACATAGCTATCTGCTTTCATCCGTTTCATCTGCTGATTGTACCGCCGCCAACATCGCGCTGAGGCGCTCCGGCTCCTCCTCGAAGATGTAGGTCACGGGCGTGACGACCACGCCGCTGCCGCCGATGGCCCGCAGCTCGGCGATGGCCGCCGAGAGGTCGGCGCGGCGCACGACGATCTGCACCGCGTACCACCCGTCGGCGGTCCCGCCCGGCGCTATCACCTGGGCGATGGTGGGGCCTTGCAGCCCGCCGAGCACCGCCTGGGCGAACATCCGCTCGGCGATGGCCTCGGGCGATTCGCCGCGCATGTTCGCGGTGACTAACACGTGCTCCTGCGCGCGGAGATGCGCCTCTGTGTACTCCAGGAGCAGGCGCGCCGCGTCGAGCACATCGGGGCGCGCGGTGAGCCGGGCGCGATTGGCGATCAGCGCGGCCTGCGAGCGCAGGATGACGCCATCCCTCAGCGGGCGCATGCGATTGTCGCGCAGCGTCTGCCCGGAGGAGACGAGATCGACGATGCAGTCGGCGTAACCGATGGCCGGCGCGATCTCCAGCGTGCCCTCGGCCTCGACCAGCGTGTAGGAGGGCGCGTTGAGGTGTTCTTCGAGGTGCTCTTCAAAGAAAGCGCGAGTGAGATGCTTGAACTTCGTCGCCACGCGCAGGGGATGCGGCATCCCGCGTGCATAAAGGGCGAGATCGCCCACGGTGTGGACATCGCGCCAGGTCTCCGGCACGGCCACACTCAGCCGGCAGCCGCCGAAGCCGAGCGCCTCGTGCAGCACCAAGATGGCGTCGGCGTTGCCGCCATACTCGGCGGTCACATCCAAGCCGGTGATGCCAAAATCGACGCTGCCCTCGCGCACACTGACGACGATATCGGTGGGGCGCTGAAAGAGCACCGTCACGCTGGGCAGTTCGTGGAAGCTCGCGGCATACTGGCGTGGGTTCGGCTTATCGATGGTCAGGCCGCACGCCGCCAGGAACGCCTCGGCGTCCTGGGCCAGGCGGCCCTTGCTCGGCAGGGAAATGCGAATATCTTCATGGGTCATAATTTCCTCCTGGGATAAATGAATGGGCGAATGGGCGAATCTGCGAATGGGCGAATGGGCGAATGGGCGAATCTGCGAATGAGCGGATGATACTTTTCTATCTGCTATCATCTGCTGACAAAAAAAGCCCCCCGTCGACCGGGGGGCTTAAATGGCTTTCTGTGCTGCTATGTGGCGTCTTTTTGCGTGCTGCGCAACCTTCAAAGACCGCTCACCCAGGTCGGCGTCGGTTCTTGCAGGTATGATGCCACAGCGCAGCGCTTGTCTTTGTCAACATACGGGGATTTTATCAGCTTTGGGGTAAATGTCAATCAGCAGCATCAGCAGATGGCGCAGATATAGCATATTAAGGTGCAACGCGCTTGGATTTAGGCACTAGTTACTCCTGATGCAGTAATAGTCCAAAAGTGCGTTGTACCTCACAAGACTAAACAGATCCAGCAGATGTAACCGATGCAGCGCGCGGGTATTTTGGACGGGTATTTTGAAGAGGAGCAGTTGGGTAAATCCCCCGAATTCTGCTAAAATAGAGCCGTATTATTCGCTATTTGCAATTGATCATTCATAATTCTCAAGGGAGGGGCCATGAGTGAGACGAAATTTTACACCGGGCGGGGAGATCGCGGCGATACGGCGCGGCTGGCCGCCGAGGCTCGGGTGCCCAAGAGCGATCTGTTGATCGATACGATTGGCACGCTGGATGAGGCGACCAGCGCAATTGGCTTGGCGCGCTCCCTGGCGCAGGCGCCGGCGCTGAAGCAGCAGCTTCCCGTGGTGCAGCGCCATCTCTATCGGCTGATGTCCCATCTTTCGGCGGAAGCGTCGGCGCGTGAGCAGTACGCGGGCCTGGCTGAAGAGGATGTGGCCTGGCTGGAGGCGTTGATCGCCGAGCTGGAGCGCGATCTGCCGCCGCTGAAGGGCTTTGTGTTGCCGGGGGATTCGGCAGCCGGCGCCGCGTGCCACGTCGCTCGGACCGTCGTGCGGCGCGCGGAGCGGCGTCTGGTGGCGCTGACGGACGTGGAGTCGAAGATCGGCGCGGGGAACCTGGCCTACGTCAATCGCCTCTCCTCGTTGATGTTTGTCGCGGCGCTGCACGAGGATCAACTGGCGGGGGAAACATCGCGGCTGACCGCCCACCAGTCGGATCGATAAGAAAATTATTAGAAATTCTGTGAAACTATTGACAAGCCCTCTTATCTTGCCTATAATGAGAGTAACAAGAAGTCTCAAGGCTGAAGAGAAATACAGAGAAGATAACTGAAGAAAAGCTGAAGTTGGTAAGTGGTGGAGGTTAGAAATAACCAAAGCCATAAATCAGTCGAAAGGTAGCAGTATCAGGAAGCTGGTAAGCGGTCAGTTGACGAAAGAAGCAACTCACTGGGAACCAACGTAGGTATCTCCCACGGAGTGGAAGTAAGTAAGTTATCAGAAACTGTAGAGTACCTGAAAGTCTTGAGACTTCACCTCGTTTATAGAAGCAGCGCCGGCAATTCTTACATCGCCGGCGCTGTTTCTTTTTCCCCGAGCTTGTTCCCCGTTGTTTAGCTTTATGAGGAGATGAAGGTGCAACGCACTTGGATTTCAGTAACAGTTATGTTTGATGCAGGATATGCTTGGCGACAGGTTCAAAAGTGCGGTGCACCTCCAGGACTGAAGAGTTACCCTCGTTGTTTTGTTATGGATGCTGAAGTTAGGGCATCGATAGGCTGACCTCGTAATCAAGGTGGACGGCGGTGGCAATGCCGCTTTCGATCAACTGCTGCGCTACCTGCTGCTCTCGACCCGGCTGCACCTCCAGGCGGGCGATCTCTTCCGTAACGTCTGTAAATTCGGCGGCGGTGATGAGAGGGGTGATGCTGGCGATGGAATTGCGCTGTTGCGCGTGGAGGCTCTGGGGATCGGCGGCGGCGGCCAGACGAACGATCAGGCGACCGGGGATGTAGCTCGCGGGGGGCGTCATCGCGAGCGCGGAAGCGGTCGTGTCGGTCGCGACGGGTGTCGGGTGGAGCGCGGGGGAGCGGTAACTTTCGGAGATGACGGCGGCGCCGTTCAGGATGGCGGTGGCCACATCGATGCGTCCTGCGCCGTAGATGGGGTCCCAGCCGGGATCGCCTAAGTCGAGCGCGCTCTCCTGCATCGCGGCGGCCACGTGATCGGGAGAGTAATCGGGATACTTGGCCCGCAGGAGCGCGGCCAGACCGCTGACGAAGGGCGCGGCCATCGAGGTACCGCTCTTGTAACTGTACCGGTTATTGCGGTAGGTGCTGTAGATGCTGACGCCCGGCGCGGCTAAGTCGATCTCGGCGCCGTAGTTGCTAAAAGAGGCGATCTCGTCATCGGATTTGGTGGCGGCCACGGTGAGTACATAGGGGCAATTGGCGGGCACAACATTCTGCGCGTCTTGGCCATCGTTGCCGGCCGCCGCGACGATCGCGACGCCGTGCTCGTAGGCGTAGGTGAGCGCCTCGACTAGGATGGGAACGTCTGAGCACTGGAGGTTATAGCTGGGATCGGTGGCGAAGCTCATATTGATCACATCCGCGCCCATATTCGTCGCGTAATAAATCGCTTGGGCGGCATCGGAGAGCGCGCCGTTACCCTGTTGGTTGAGCACTTTGAGCGGCAAAATCTCGGCCTCCCAACCCAGCCCGACGATCCCTTCTTCATTATTGGTGGCCGCCGCGGCGATGCCGGTGATGTGGGTGCCGTGCCCGTGATCGTCCTGCGCGGTATGGGTCTCGTTCACAAAATCGCGGTCGAGGTCATCGCGGAGCTTGGCGCTCAAATCATTGTGGCTGAAATCGACGCCGGTATCTAAGATGGCGATGAGAATATCTTCGCCTTTGGTCGCTTCCCACGCCTGCGGCGCTCCGATCTTGTCCAGCGCCCACTGCTCCTCGTAGTAGGGATCGTTGGGAAGCGTGGAGATGGTCATCGTCAGAGCGGCGTCATAGTTCCGGCTGATGAGAGGTAAGAAGATTGTGAAGTCCTCTGTGTTTTCGTCTCCTGCCGGGGGGCGCTCGGCTTGTAAGCGCGAAGCGGGCGTAGGGGCCGCCACGACGGTTTGGGTCTCGAGGTAGAGTAAGAAGAGTAAACCTAGGATCAAGCTGAAGGTATGTTTCAGAATTATTCTGCCCTTCTGTGTATGCTTCACGGGATACCTCAAGCTTTACCGATAACTAACTTGGTTAGATATTTAGGTTTGATTATAACCATATTATAGTATATGGTTTGAAAAAGTCAAGCATTTCTAACCTAAATCGAGGAATTTATATCTCTTTTGGGGCGATTTTCTGGGAATTGAGGGTGAAATATATGATGTGTGTGAATTACAAGTCAATTTATGCACAAATCTCAGAGATAGCTCTAACCTTGCGTTGACCTCGACTCCAGATCAACTTGACCCTTTGCCCACTCACATATATCATTTATGTAGATCACATGGATGAGCGGCGCGATGCGATGTGGGCTGCGCCGTCCTTCAAATTTCCTTCAAATTTTCCTAATCCACAAAGAGGAGGTGCTGTAATGCGGAAGGTCTTGGGCTGTGTCATCGTGGGGTTGCTTCTGTCGATAAGTATGATAAGTGTGCTTCCTGTGGCGGCGCGCGTCGAGCATGCCAGCGAGACGATCCACGTCGTGCAAGCGGGCGAGACGCTCTTTAGCATCGCCCGTAAATATGGCGTCGATTTACAAACGTTGGCGCGCTATAACGGCATCGTGAATCCCAGTCACATCTATGTGGGGCAGCGCGTGCGCGTGCCCACCGGCAGCGCGCCGGCCCCATCTGCCGGCGTCTACGTCGTCCAGCCGGGGGATACGCTGTACAGTGTGGCGCGATTGTATGGCGTGAGTGCGTGGGCCATCGCGCAGGCCAATGGACTCCACAACATGCATCATATTTACGTGGGGCAGCGCTTGCGCATTCCGGGTGCGCCTTCGGGTTCGCCCTCGGAGCCGCCCGCGCCGCAGCCGACGGCGACGCCGGCCCCCGCCAAACCGGCCCCGCCTTCGAGCGCGACGGTCGGCTGGCAGGGCGCGTATTACGTCGGCACGGAGCTGAGCGGCGCGCCGAAGTTTGTCCGCACAGATCGCGCGGTGGATTTCCATTGGGGCGATCGAGCGCCGGATACGCGGCTCGATACAGATCACTTTTCCGTGCGCTGGACGCGCGTGATCAACTTCCGGGGCGGCGTCTATCGCTTCTCGATGACGGCCGACGACGGCGCGCGCGTCTGGGTCGATGGCGAGCTGGTGCTGGATGCCTGGGAGATCGAGCCGGGCGCGACGCACGAGGTGGACGTCACGTTGACGCCGGGCGAGCACTCCGTCGTGATCGATTACTTCGAGGATACGGGCATTGCCACGGCGCAATTCACCTTCAAGCGCCTGGGGGATGCGCCGCCGCCTCCGACGCCAACGCCGACGCCGACCGGGGATGACGCGCCGCCGGATCCGACATCCGAGCCGCCGGAAGCGTCCACGGTCGCCTGGTGGGGCGAGTATTACGCCAATCGCGATCTGAGCGGCGAGCCGAAGATCACCCGCTGGGACGCGCATCTGGGCTTCGAGTGGGGGCAGGAATCCCCGATGTCCGATCTGCCGCGCGATGGTTTCAGCGTGCGGTGGACGCGCGAGGTTTACTTCTACGATGATAACTACGGCATCTGCGCGCGCGCCGATGATGGCGTCCGGCTTTATATCGATGGTGATCTGATCATCGATGAATGGCGCGGCTCGGATGCGACCCAGAACTACTGCGTGGAGGTCGATCTGCACGAGCGCTATCACACCGTGGTCGTGGAGTATTACGAGCACGAGGTCGATGCCCTGATCTACATCTGGTGGGATCGGCGCTGACGGTTGAGGTTTTCCTAAAAGTGGGTATGATTAAAGGCGTTGGGGCTGGCTTCGATTTGGAAGGTGGAAGTCTGACCACATTGCTTTTTCATCTTAATCAACTCTAATCAACAAGCACAACCATTAAGGAGGTACGATGTTAGTTACGAGTAAAGAACTTCTGTTGGATGCCCAAAAGAACGGCTATGCCGTGGGGGCCTTTAACACCAACGATCTGGAAATTACCCACGCCATCCTGCGCGCGGCCGAGACCAAGCAGGCGCCGATTTTGGTGCAGATTTCCGCCGGCGCGCTGAGCTACGCGGGCGTCAAATTCCTGCCGATGATCGTCGCGCGGGCGGCGAACTTGGCCAGTGTGCCGGTTGCAATTCATCTGGATCACGGCCCCGATTTTGAGACTGTGATGAAGGCGCTTCGCAACGAATTCACCTCCATTATGCGCGATGCCTCCAAGCTGCCCTACGACGAGAACGTCGCCGAGGTGCGCAAGGTCGTCGAGGCGTGCCACGCCATCGGCATTCCCGTCGAGGCGGAGATCGGCAAGATCGGCGGGGCGGAGGAGCACGTCGTCGTGAGCGAGCGCGAGGCGACGATGAGCGATCCCGATGAGTGCGTCCGGTTCGTGCGAGATACCGAGTGCGACTTCTTGGCCGTCGCCATCGGTAACGCGCACGGCTTCTACAAGGGCGAGCCGAAGCTGGACTTCGACCGCCTGGACGCGATCCGCGAGAAGGTGCCGGTGCCGCTGGTGCTCCACGGCGCTTCGGGCATCCCGGATCATCAGATCGCCAAGGCGGTGAAGGGGGGGATCTGCAAGATCAACATCGATACCGAGATCCGCCACGCCTTCGCGACCACCGTGAAGAAGTTCCAGGAAGAGAATCCTGAGCAGATCGATCCGCGTAAGATCTTAGGCCCGGCCATCGACGCGATGCAGGCCGTCGTTGAACGCAAGATCGAGATCTTCGGGAGCGCAAACCGCGCTTAATTGCCGTTTGGAGCCTTAATGTCCAGGGCACAGCATGGGAGGGCGTCATGCTGTGCCCTCTGCTTGTAAAATTGACGCGGGCTGAGGGGGGCGCTTGTCATCTGGAAAAGCTTGGTAGGTCGGATTGGCACAATCCGCCCTACGCTTATTTTCGGAGGGGAGAACGATGAACATTGTCTTGTTGTCGCCAAATTTTCCGACGAACTTTTATAATTTTGCGGCCGCTTTACGCCGGCTGGGCGTAAATGTTCTGGGGATTGGCGACGCGGCCTATCCCGATCTGCAACCCGCCCTGCGGGATGCGCTGGTCGAGTATTATCGTGTGAATAACCTCCATGATTATGATCCATTGCGGCGGGCGTGCGGTTACTTCGTTCATCGCCACGGGAAGTTAGATCGCTTTGAATCCCACAACGAGTTCTGGCTGGAGACGGATGCCCGCATCCGCCTGGATTTTAACATCCCCGGGCCGAAGCCCGCTGACTTGGCCCACATCAAGCCTAAATCGAAGATGAAGGAGATTTTTCGCTCCGCCGGCGTGGATGTGGCCGCGGGCAAGGTGGTGTACACCTATGAGGATGCTAAAGCAGTTGTTCAGGAGGTCGGTTATCCGGTGGTGGCCAAGCCGGATGTCGGCGTGGGAGCGGCGGCCACTTACAAGATCCGCAACCAGGAGGGGCTGGAGCGCTTTTTCGCCGATAAGCCGCCGGTGGAGTATTTTATGGAGGCGTTCGTCGCCGGTGATCTCTATTCCTTCGATGGCCTGACCGACCAGAATGGCGAAATCGTCTTCTACACGGCGCACTACTTCAGCCAGGGCATCATGGAGACGGTCAATGAAGGGCGGGATATGTATTACTATTCGCTGCGGGAGATTCCCGCCGATCTCAAGGCGGCCGGCTTCCGGGTGATCCCGGCGTTCGGCCTGCGCGAGCGCTTCTTTCACCTGGAGTTCTTCCGCACGGAGGACCGCCTGATCGCGCTGGAGCTAAATATGCGCCCGCCCGGCGGCCTGACGATGGATATGTTCAACTACGCCAACGACATTGATCTCTATCAGCAGTGGGCCAACGTGGTGGTCAACGGGCGCTTCGATGGGGAGTACGGCCGGCCCTATCACTGCGCGCACGTCGGGCGCAAATGGCGGCACGAGTATCGCCTCTCTCACGATGAGGTATTGCGTGAGTATGCGCCCTTGATCGTCCATCACGAGCCGATCTCGGCGGTGTTGGCGCCCGCCATCGGCGAGCACGGCTATCTGCTGCGCACGCCCGATCTCGCCGAGTTGCAGCAGGCCATCGCGGCGATTTTGGCCGTGCAAGCGTGACGAGGCGGGGTATAAGAGGTATAAGATGAATATCGTACTGATCTCACCGAATTTTCCGCCGAACTACTATCATTTCGCCATCGCGCTGCGCAATATCGGCGCGACGGTGCTGGCGATTGGCGACGCGCCTTATGACGATCTCGATCCGGCGCTGCGGGACGCGCTCACCGAGTACTTCCGCGTCGATAGCCTGCATTATTACGATCAAGTGCTGCGGGCGGGCGCTTATTTTACCTATCGCTATGGCAAACTTCACCGCCTGGAATCCCACAATGAGGCTTGGTTGGAGACCGACGCCTGGCTCCGCACCGATTTCAACATCCCCGGTTTGAAAATCGACGCGATGGAGGGTATCAAGCGCAAATCGCTGATGAAGCAGGCCTTCATCGAGGCTGGCGTCGATGTGGCAGCGGGCGGCATCTGCCGGACATTGGCCGAGGCGCGCGACTTCGTCGCGGAGGTCGGCTATCCCATCATCGCCAAGCCCGATGTGGGCGTGGGCGCGGCGGACACTTTCAAAATCACCAGCGACCAGGAGTTGGCGCGTTTCTTCACCGAGAAGCCGCTGGTCGATTATGTGCTGGAGGAGTTTATCGCGGGCGATCTACACTCTTTCGACGGCCTGACCGATCAGGATGGGCGGATGGTCTTCTCCACGGCGCATTTCTATCAGCCGAGCATCATGGACGTCGTCAATGAGGATTTGGACGTCTTCGCGTGCTCTCTGCGGCAGATTCCGCCCGGCCTCCGGCGCGCGGGCACGTTAGCCGTGCGGGCCTTCGATGTGCGCGAGCGCTTCTTTCACATCGAATTCTTCCACGTTCCCCCAGAGCAAGCGGGGGAGGCCGAGCCGCGCTGGATCGCGGTGGAGATGAACATGCGCCCGCCCGGCGGCCTGATGTTGGACGTCATCAACTACGCCAACGACATCGATCTCTATCAGCAGTGGGCCAACGTCGTCGTCTTTAATTCTTACGATGCGGAGGCCTGGCGACCCTATCACTGCGCCTTTGTGGGGCGCAAGCGGCGCTTTGAATATCAGCACACCCTCCCGGAGATCCGCGCAGCCTGCGGCCCGCTGCTCGTCCATCACATGCCGATTGCGCCGGTCTTCGCGCGCGCGATGGGCGATTACGCCTACATCCTGCGCGCCCCGGATATAGCCGATCTCCAGGCCGCGATTGACTTTATCCTGGCTCGGTGAGCCACATCGATTTGAATCCGATGGAATTTGATGGAATTTGATGGAATTTGATGGAATTTGAGGGAAAAATGCACGTCGAGTATCACAAAGAATGGAGCGACCACTTACAGCGGAATATGGAGTTCAAGGTCTATGGGCGCGCGGGAAGGCCCGTGATCGTCTTCGCCAGCGGCGGCGGGAAATTCTACGAATTCGAGGACTTCGGCATGGTGGACGCGGTGCGGTGGTTCATCGAGCAGGGCAAAATTCAGCTCTACACCATCGATAGCGTCGATCAGGAAGCGTGGTTAGGCCCAGATTGGGTGCATCCAGAGGATAAGGGCCGCCGGCACAATCAATATGAGCGCTACATCATCGACGAGTTCATTCCTTTGGTTCACGATCGGTTGGGCGAGGCACGCCTATTTATGACTACCGGGTGCAGCATGGGCGCGTGCCACGCGGCGAACTTTTATTTCAAGCATCCTGATCTCTTTGATGGGGTCATCTCGCTGAGCGGCCTCTACGGCCCGTGGTACTTCGTGGGCGATTATGTGGATGACACCGTCTACTTCAATTTTCCGCTGCTCTACTTGCCCAATCTGCGCGATCCATGGTACTTAAAGCGCTACCGCGCAAGCGACATCATCATTTGCGTGGGGCAGGGGGCCTGGGAGGATATTCACCTCGAAGAGACGCGCGCGCTGGAGGATGTGCTCCGCCAATTGGAGGTCGGCGCGCGGATGGAGTATTGGGGCCACGACGTCCGCCACGATTGGCCCTGGTGGCAGAAGCAACTTCCCTATTTCCTGAGCGAGCTAGAGCTTTAAGACTTTGGATCACTTGCAACTTGCAACTTGCAACTTGTAACTTGCAACTTGTAACTAATTTTTAGAGGAGCAATTACTTAATGACCTACACAGAAATTATGCGGCACGAGATCGCCGATCTGGTGCGGGAGGGCCTGCAAGCGGCGCAGGCGGCGGGCGATCTGGACGCCTTTGAGATTCCAGAGGAGATTCCGGTAGCGCCCAGCCGACACGAGGCCCACGGCGATTATGGCTCGCCGGTTTGTATGGAACTGGCGCGGGTGTTGCATCGCGCGCCGATCCAAATTGCGAAGGCGGCGGCGCCCCACATCCCCGCCGTGGATTTTGTTAGCGAGATCGAGGTGGCCCCGCCGGGCTTCATCAACTTCACATTGGATGAGGGCTGGTTGGCGCGGCGGGTACCGGTGATTTTAGAGATGGGCGAGGCGTGGGGCGATCTGAACGTCGGCGCGGGCGAGCGCGTGCAGGTGGAGTTCGTGAGCGCCAATCCCACCGGCCCGCTGACCATCGGCTCCGCTCGGAACGCCGTCCTGGGCGACGCGATAGCCGCGGTGCTCGCGGCGGCCGGCTACGCCGTCGAGCGCGAGTATTACGTCAACGATCATGGCTCCAAAGCGCGTAAGTTGGGCTACAGCATCTACGCGCGCTATCTATCGCTCTTAGATGAGCCTCCGCCGTTTGAAGATGAAGAGGAGATGTATCCCGGCGCGTACATCACGGCGATGGCCCAGGAGCTGGTGGATTCGTCGGGTCGCCGCTTTGTGAAGATGGATCCCGAGCAAGCGATCCGCGAATTCTCGGCGTGGGGCATCGAGCGCGTCTTGGCCGGCGTCGAGAAGGATCTGGCGCGGATACGCATCCACTTCGATACCTGGCGTCACGAGCGCAATTTCTACCAGGGCGATCCCTCACTCTACGAGCAGATGATGGCGCGCCTGCGCGAGGATGGCTACATCGTCGACAAAGAGGGCGCTGTTTGGTTTTCGCATCCCGATCTCGATCAGGACGCCGTGCTCGTGCGCTCCGCCGAGGTCATCCCCAACCCGGAGGATCGCCCCACTTATTTAATGTCTGACATCTGTTATCTGTGGGATAAGTTGGCTCTCCGCGACTTCGACACCGCGATCTACATCTGGGGCGCTGATCACCACGGCGATGTGCCGCGCGTCAAGGCGGCGGCCCAGGCGCTGGGGATAGATCCGGCGCGCGTGGAGCTGATTCTCTATCAGTTGGTCACACTCCGGCGCGGCGATCAGGATGTGCGGATGTCCAAAAGCTCCGGCGAATTCGTCACTCTGCGCGAGATGATCGACGAGGTCGGCCCCGACCCTATCCGCTTTATGCTGCTCACCCGCACCGCCGACGTGACCTTGGACTTCGATCTAGAGTTGGCGGTTGAGGAATCCGAGCGCAACCCCGTCTACTACGTTCAGTACGCGCACACGCGCATCGCCGGGGTGCTGCGCCATGCCGCCGAGCGCGGCTGGGCCTCCGATGGTATCGATATGCTCGGCGATCCCGCGCTGCTCACCCATCCCAGCGAGCTGGACCTGATTCGCAAGATGCTGGCGCTGCCGGAGATCATCGACGTGGCCGCCGAGCATCGCGCGCCCCATCACCTCACCGCCTACGCCCGCGAACTGGCCGCGCTCTTCCATATCTTCTATCATAACTGCCGCATCGTCTCCTCCGACCCCGCCGATGCCGACCTCACCCGCGCCCGCCTGATGTTGGCCCGCGCCGCGAAAACCGTCCTCGCTCGCGTTTTGCATCTCATGGGTATGGACGCGCCGGAAAGCATGTGAGAAGAATACAAGAACAACGCAAGAAAGGATAATCTATGGGACTAAAACCCGACCGTTGGATTCGCAAAATGGCGTTAGAACACCAGATGATCGAGCCGTTTTTTGATGGACAGAAGCGCAACGGCGTGATCTCCTACGGCCTTTCGTCTTATGGCTACGACATCCGCGTGGCCGATGAGTTCAAGGTCTTCACGTCCGGCAAGGGCGATTTAGCCGTGGTGGATCCCAAGGCGCTGGACGCCGGCGCGCTGATCGACTTCCAAGGCGAAGTTTGCATCATCCCGCCGAACTCTTTTGCCCTGGCGCGGAGCCTCGAGTACATGCGCATGCCGCGTGATGTGCTAGGCGCCGTGCTCGGCAAATCGACGTATGCACGTTCGGGCATCGTGACGAATTTTACGCCCTTGGAGCCGGGATGGCACGGCTACATCACCATCGAGATCAGCAATACCACGCCGCTGCCGGCCAAAATCTACGCCAACGAGGGCATCGCCCAGGTGCTCTTCTTCGAGGGCGACGCGCCCTGCGAGATCTCCTACGCCGACAAAAAGGGCAAATACCAGGGCCAGCGCGGCGTCGTGCTGCCTCGGTTGTAGTAAGTAAGGGGTTTTATCGGATGAAGATCGAAATTATGCACGAAGCCGGCTACGAACAGGCGTTCGTGGGGCTGAGTTTGAGTTATAAGCAGCCGGTGGGGAATATGCCGGACGTCGCCCAGCGCATCCACGCGAAGGAGGATGGGCACAACAAATTCTTGGAATCGATGTTGGTCTGGCTGGACATCACCGCCGCGCGCTATTGGTGGCAGCAGTTCGATACGTACCGAATTGGCGTCACGAAACAGAGCGAAAGCACGATGCACACGCTCCTCAAGCGCCCGCTGACCCAGGGCGACTTCGAGGGCGAGATTGACCCGGCGACCTTGGCGCATCTCAACGAGCTGATCGCCGCGCGCGAGTTCGTGCAGGCCAAACGCGAGCTGCCGGAGTCGTTTCTCCAGCGGCGCGTGATTTGCACCAATTACAAGACCATCCGGCGGATGATTCGTCAGCGCAGCACGCACCGCCTGGCCGAATGGCAGACCTTCTGCGCGACGATGTGCTCGGCGTTGGCGCACGCTGAATTTGTCCAAGATTGCCTTTCACCTAACCTTGCGAAGGTTGCGGTATAATTTGCGTTGAGTGTGTCTTTCGATTCGTAAATATCAACGCATTGAAGCGTGAATGTTTAACCTTCGCAAGGGTTGAGAGTAATATTTTTTGAGGAGGAATCATGCGCATCATTTTAGGGGCGGATCACGGGGGCTTTGCTCTCAAGGAAGAGATCGAAGAGCACCTGATCAAACTGGGGCACGATGTCTTTGACTACGGCGTGCACGACGGCGATACCTCGGTCGATTATCCCGACTATGGCCGGCCCGTGGCAGAGGCCGTCGTCGCGGGGGAATACGATCTCGGCGTGATCTGTTGTGGCACCGGCATCGGCATCTCCCTGGCGGCGAACAAGGTGCAGGGCGCGCGGGCCGCGCTCTGCACCGATTGCTACATGGCGCGGATGGCGCGCGAGCACAACAACGCCAATCTGCTGGCGATGGGCGGGCGCGTCATCGGCCCCGACCTGGCGCGGGAGATTGTGGATGCGTTCTTGGCCGCCGAGTTCCAGGGCGGGCGGCATGAGCGTCGCGTCGGCAAAATCATGGCGATTGAGGAGAATTAGGTCGAAAGCCGGGATGTCGAAAGTCAAGAAGTCGAATGGAATCTATGACTGAGACTGCGGCGCGGATTTATGTGGCGGATGCGCGCGCGATGCCGGAGGTGGCCGATGCCAGCGTGGCGCTCGTGGTCACGTCACCGCCGTACTACACCATCAAGGACTACGACGCGCCCGACCAGATCGGCCACGGACAGTCGCTGCACGCTTACCTGCGCGATCTCTATCGCGTCTGGGCCGAGTGCCATCGCGTACTGCTGCCCGGCGCGCGGCTCTGCGTCAACATTGGCGATCAATTCGCGCGCGCCAAGCGCTTTGGGCGCTACAAGGTGATCCCGCTGCACGCGGAGATTATCGTCCAGGCCGAGCAGATCGGCTTCGATTATATGGGCGCCATCATCTGGCAGAAGCGCACGACGATGGAAACCAGCGGCGGCGCTGTTATTATGGGATCGTACCCGCACCCGCCGAACGGCGTCGTCGAGATCGATTACGAATTTATCCTGCTCTTCAAAAAGCTTGGCAAACGTCGCATCCCGCGCGAGGAGCGCGAGGCGGCGGCGATGACCAAGGAGGAGTGGAAGAGCTTCTTCTCCGGCCATTGGGCCTTCGGCGGCGCGCGCCAGGGCGAGCATGGCGCCGTCTTCCCCGAGGAATTGCCGCGCCGCCTCATCCGTATGTACACCGTCCGCGATGACCTGGTGCTCGATCCCTTCCTGGGCAGCGGCACGACCGCCAAAGTCGCGCTGGCGCTGGGACGCCGCGCCGTCGGCTACGAGTTGAACCCCGATTTTCGCCCGCTCATCGAGGCGAAACTATCTGAGGTGGTCGAGGGTGGGGGATTAGCGGCGGATCACGTGCGCTCCGTTTCATCGGAGCGCCCAGCATCGCTGCCGCCGCTCGATTATGCACCCGCCATCGCCGACATCCGCCCCCAGCATCCCCGCCGGCGACGCGAGCGCAAGCTCTACAAAGTGGCGGTGGCTGCGGGGCCGGCCACCCTGCGTCTGGCCGACGGGCGCGAGATCACGCTCTTGGGCATCACCGTGTCGGAGGCTCAGGAGAGCGAGGCCCTGGCCTACCTGCGTGAGTACGTCGTCGGCAAGCGCATCTTTCTGCGGACGCCGCTGGCCTCCCGGCCCGAGGCGGCCTACGTCTATCTGAAAAACGGCCTCTTTATCAACCGCAAGATGATCGAGATGGGACTGGCCGCACCCGACGTAACCCTCGATCATCCATATCGCGAGAAATTTAGGAAGGCGCACGAGAAGATAACATGAATGAAGCTAAAGAATCTATCGAGACCATAGTCGAAGGCCCGATTCGCATCCTACACTTTGCCGATCTGCACATCGGCATGGAAACCTACGGCAGCCTCGACGCGGAGACGGGCCTCAACCGGCGCGTCGTCGATTTCTTAGATCGCTTGGATGAGTTGATCGACTACGCGCTGGAGCATCATGCCGATGCGGTGCTCTTCGCCGGGGATGCCTTTCGCAATCGCTCACCGGCGCCCACCTACCAACGCGAATTCGCCCACCGCATCCGTCGCCTCTCCGAGGCCAAAATCCCTACCGTGCTGCTTGTCGGCAACCACGATGTGCCCGTGATGGAGCAGCGCGCGTCCAGCGTGGAGATCTTCGCCGCGCTGGCCGTGCCCTACGTCACCGTCGCCGAGAAGGCGGAGCTGTTGCGCTTGGAGACCGCGCGCGGCCCCCTTCAAATCGCCACGCTGCCCTATCCCATGCGCCAGCGGCTCCTCACCCGCGAGCAATACCGCCGCATGGATCAGGAAAGCTTGGATCGTGCCGTGACCGACGCCGTTGTCGGCATCATCGAGCAACTGAGCGCCGAAATCGACCCGGAGATTCCCGCGATCCTGCTGGCCCATATCTCCGTGGAAAGCGCCACGTGGGGATCGGAGCGCAGTATCATGGTCGGGCGGGATGTGGCCGTGCCGCTCTCTGCGCTCAAGGATTCTGTCTGGGATTACGTCGCGCTGGGGCACATCCACAAGCATCAAAATCTCAACCCGGAAAACAGCCCGCCCATCGTCTACGCCGGCAGCCTGGAGCGCGTCGATTTTGGCGAGGCCGAGCAGCCCAAGGGCTTCTGCTGGGTCGAGGTCGAGCGCGGGATGACCTTCTGGGAGTACGTCGAGGCGCCCGCGCGCCCCTTCATCACCGTGCGCGTGGACGTGCGCGAGGCGGAGGATCCCCTTGCGGCGGTGCAGCAGGCCGTCGCGTCGCGCTTCTTGACCGACGCGGTGGCCCGGCTGGTGGTGAAGATGTCCCCGGAGCAGGAGCCGCATCTGCGCGACGCGGATCTCTCTCCCCTGTTGGCCGACGCTTTCTTCTCCCAGATCAACCGCGAGGTCGAGCGCGCCGGCCGGGATCGCCTGGCCGGGCTGGAGCCGGACACTCTCACCCCCACACGGCTGCTGGCGCGTTATCTTCTCTCCAAGGGCAAGGCTGAGGATGAAATCGCGCCCTATCTCGAAGAAGCCCGGGCTATCTTCGGAGAGGCAGCCAGCGAATCGTAGGTGCTTAAAAGTTGCGCACTTCGCGCTTTTGTTTTATGATAATCATGGCCTTGCATTCGTACCTCTCATCCAACTTCCACCAACCAACTTCCACCAACCAACTTTCACCAACCAACTTCCAGTTGACACCTTGCCCAAATCGCTTATAGTTACATTTTATCGAAGCCCACGATCAAACCTGATGAGGAGCTTTCGTTGATGAAAACTAAGTATGTTGTGATGACTGTGATGGTCGTTTTGAGCTTGCTGGCGAGCGGCGCGGCGACGATTCGGTCGGCGTCAGAGCGATCTCAGAATGAACTCCAGCTATCCTCATATTGGTCGCACAAAGTGCAACGCTGGAGCGATCTGATCATCCAGGAGGCAGAGCGACGCGCGCTTGACCCGGACTTTTTGGCCTCCCTCGTGTGGATGGAATCGCGCGGCGACGCGAACGCCGTCGGGCCGGCGGGCGCCGTCGGCCTGATGCAGGTGATGCCCAAGGAAGCCGGGTTTTCCTGGCGACCCGAAAAGGCCGCGCTGCTTGATCCGAGCACCAACCTCTTCTGGGGCGCGCGCACCTTGGCGACCGTTATCGAGCAGGGCGACGGCGATGTTTTCAACGCGCTCGCGGCCTACAACGGCGGCTGGGATCAAACAATGTATCGTGGCCCCAAGCACTTCGCGACGACGATCTTGCGCGATTACGCGCATGCCGTGGCGCTGCGCTACGGGCAGGAGGGCCGGTGGATCGCTTTCTTCGCTGTGCGCGCGGTAGGCATCCACGGGCCGATTTGGGTGGCCGACTCCGGGCGCGATGATGTTTATTTTTACAATCGCGCGAACTGGGTGCCGGATGGCATGCCGCTGATTCCAGATGTGCCGCCGTCCTCGGTGTTGGCGCGGTATACGGACAAGGAGACCGCCGCGTGCTACGATGTGGGCGTGTGGCTCTATGATGTGACGAGTGGCGAGTGGCTTATCCCGGATAACGTCTACGTCGCGACAGCCGCGCGGACGTCGGCCGCGCTGAACAAGACGATGTCGCCGCCAGAGATGGAAGTCTCCGGATCGGCGTCTACCTCGCGGGCGTTGCCGGATGCGACGCCCATCCCCACCAAGACGCCCGCCCCCCCGCCGACGTCTGAAGCTGTCGTCGCGGCCCCTTCCGATCCCCCTGCTGATCCCGTGAGCGCGCCGCCCTCTGAATCCGCCGAGGCCCCGGAGACGGAGCAGGCAGAAGCGGAGACCGCAGCGGCGCCGCCGTGTGCAGGCGGCGACTTCTGGGGCGAGGCATGGTACTACGAGCGCCAGAACACGCCAGAGGGCTGGAAGGCGACCATCTACGCCACGGGCCACGGGGGCGACTGCCAATACACCTACGCCTGGAAGACCGAGGAGGATGTGCGCGGCGGCCCGGTGGCCGGCCCCCTCACCTTCGAGGTCGCATCGCCCCACCGTAACGGCAGCATCATCGGCTCGGTTCTGATCACCTCTGGGGATGAGACCATCTCGGTTGGGATTTACATCCCGTCGCCAGAGTGAGCCTATCAAGCGAAAAAATCAAGGCCAGGATCTGATCCTGGCCTTTTTGCTTTTGTGACAAGTCGCGGTTGGTGTACAATGTAGGAGTGACATTGTGACACAAGAAAAGGAGTTAAGGCGAATGGAGGGAACCTTACTAGTCCACTCGGCGGCACAGCTCTGCACCGTGCCGCTGCACGACGGCGGCCCGCAGCGGGGCGCGGCGTTGGGCGACGTGGGCATCATCGAGGATGGCGCTGTTCTAATCGAGGCGGGGGAGATCGTCGCGGTGGGCAAGACCTCGACGCTGCGCGCGCGTGCTCAGGCGGATCGCGAGATCGACGCGGGCGGGCGGGTGGTTTGCCCCGGCTTCGTGGATCCACATACCCACGTCGTGTGGATGGGCGACCGCGCCGAGGAGTTCGAGCGGCGCGTCGCCGGCATGAGCTACATGGAAATTATGGCCGCCGGCGGCGGAATCATGGCCACCGTGCGCGCCACGCGCGCCGCTTCCGTGGCGGCGCTGGTGGATGCGACGCGCCCGCGCCTGGATCGGATGTTGCGCCTGGGCACGACCACCGTCGAGGCCAAGACCGGCTATGGCCTGGCCACCGCTGCGGAAGTGCGCGAATTGCAGGCCATGGTTGAGCTATCGCGCTCCCATCCGATGACGGTCGTCCCGACCTTCTTGGGCGCCCACGCCGTGCCCCCGGCTTATCAAGACCAGCCCGATGCCTACGTCGATCTGATCATCTCCGAGATGCTCCCCGCCATCGCTGAGGCCGCCGAGGCGCTCGACCTGTCGCGTCCGCCCTTCTGCGACGTTTTCTGCGAAGAGGGCGCCTTTGATCTGGCGCAGAGCCGGCGCATCTTGGAAGCGGCGCGGGCGTTGGGCTTCCCGCTCAAAATCCACGTGGACGAGTTCGAAGCGCTCGGCGGGACGCGCCTGGCCGTCGAGTTGGGCGCTACGTCGGCGGATCATCTAGTCGCCACGCCCTCGGATGAGATCGCCGCATTGGGCGCCTCGGACACGGCGGCGGTCTCCTTGCCATGCACGCCCTTCGGCCTGGGCCATCACGACTACACCCCGGCCCGCGAACTGCTGACGGCGGGCGGTATCCTGGCCCTGGCGACGGACTGTAACCCCGGGACTGCCTGGTGCGAATCGATGCCCTTCGCCATCGCGTTGGCCTGCCGCTACCTACACCTGACGCCCGCGCAGGCATTGGTCGCCGCCACGCTCAACGCCTCTGCCGCGCTGGGCCTTGATCAGCGCGTGGGGAGCCTCACGCCCGGCTATGCCGCCGATCTGCTTGTGCTGGAGCTGCCCGACTATCGTCACTTAGGCTATCGCTTCGGCGGCAACCCGGTCGGGATGGTCATCAAAGCGGGCGAGGTGGTCGTGGATCGTCGCCGCGAGATGGGCGTGTGATGGCCGAGCCGACGGGCGCGACCTTTATCCTCACGGGCGATGAGAGCGGCGAGCGCGTGGATCGCTTCATCGCCGCCGCGCTGGATGATCTTTCGCGCACGGCCGTCCAGCGGTTGATCGAGGCCGAGCAGATTACGGTCAATGGGGAGGCGCCCAAGCCCTCCTACAACGTCGCGCCGGAGGATAAGATCGTCGTCCACATCCCGCCGCCGGAACCGACGTACTTGCAGCCCCAGGCGCTACCGCTGACCATCCTCTACGAGGATCGCGACATCATCGTGGTGGACAAAGCCGCGGGCATGGTGGTGCATCCGGGCGCCGGCCACCCAGATGGCACGTTGGTCAACGCGCTGTTGGCCCGCTGCCCCGATCTCCAGGGGGTGGGGGGCAAGCTGCGGCCCGGCATCGTTCATCGGCTGGATAAGGACACCTCCGGCGTGCTCGTCATCGCCAAAAACGACAAGGCGATCCGCCGTTTGCAGCGCCAGTTTCGGCATCGCCGGGTGCGCAAGCACTACGCCGCGCTGCTGATCGGTAACCTAGAGCGCGCGGATGGCTTCATCGATGCGCCGATTGGACGTCATCCCCGCCATCGTAAGAAGATGGCCGTGGTTGCCGATGGCAAGCGGGCGCGGACGCGCTGGCGCGTGCGCAGTCGCTGGTTAGATGCGCGCGGCCATTGGTACACGTTGGTGGATGTCCGGCCGCTCTCCGGGCGCACGCATCAAATCCGCGTGCACTTTTCGTGGCTGGGCTTCCCCCTGGTGGGCGATCCGGTCTACGGCCCGCGCCACGGGCCTTTGGATGCGCCGCGTCACTTCCTCCACGCGCGCGATCTGACCTTCGTGCATCCCCGCACCAAGGAAGAGATGACCTTCGAGGCGCCATTGCCGGACGATCTGCAAGGGGTGCTGGACGAACTGCGGAAATATGAGGAATGATGAATTGCAAATGATGAATACGAGAGATATAATTATTGCTTGTTCTGCGAGATTGCGCGTCGGCGCGCTCTGCTTTTCAAATTGCTATTTTGGAGTATCCTTGAATGGATGAAAAAGGAGCGGGTGGATCGGTTGTTGGTGCAACGTGGGCTGGCGGAGAACCTCGATTGGGCGCGGCGGATCTTGCAGGCGGGCGAGATTTTGGTGGAGGGCCGACTCGTGGATAAGCCGGGCGCGCGCGTGTCGGCATCCGCGGAGATCACGCGCAAGGAGAAGCCGCCTTACGTGAGTCGGGGCGGCGAGAAGCTGGCGGCGGCGCTGGATCGCTTCCCGGTGCAGGCGGCGGGGCAGATCGTGGCGGATATCGGCGCCTCGACGGGCGGCTTTACCGACTGTGTGCTCCAGCGCGGCGCGGCGAAGGTCTACGCCATCGACGTGGGCTACGGCCAACTGGCCTGGACGTTGCGACAAGATCCCCGCGTAGAGGTGATGGAGCGTGTGAACGCGCGCCATCTGGCGTCGCTGCCGGAGCCGGTGAACCTGATCGTCTCCGATGTCTCGTTCATCTCGCTGGCGACGATCTACGCGACCGCCGTGGGGTGGCTCGCGCCGGAGGGGGAGATCGTCTCGCTGATCAAGCCCCAATTCGAGGCGCGACGCACGCAGGTGGAGAAAGGCGGCGTCGTCCGCGATCCGGCTGTGCATCGCCAGGTATTGGAAGAGGCGACGGCCGCTTTTGCGGCGTTAGATGTGCGGTTGCGCGGCTTGATGGCCTCCCCGCTGCGCGGCCCCGCCGGCAACATCGAATTCCTGGGCTGGTGGACGAGGGGAATTGCAGAGCCTGCGACCTCTCGCTCCGCAATGATCGTCGCCGCCCTGCGCGAAGCACATACTCATATCATACTTTAAACTACTGGATCATCACAAAACCTAGATTGTTGAGGAGGTTACCATGAGTCACTGGTGGGAAGCTTGGATGTCGGTGCCGAAGTCGCGCCGCAGAAAATTGCTGCTGCTCCTGGCTACTGTGATCTTCTTAGGGGCCGTCCTGTGGTCGGTGCGGACCGTCTTGTGGCCCTACGCCTTGGGCCTGTCGTTGGCCTATATCTTAGCGCCGGTTGTTCAATTGATCGAATCGGGCTTTCGATTTCTTGGAAAATTCCGGCGTTTGAAATTCTTGAATTCCGTCGCTCGATTGATCTCGGTTATCATTACCTACCTGCTGGTGATTGCGATCTTGGTGGGCTTTTTCTCCATCGTTGTGCCAATGGTGATCCGGCAGGGAAGATCTTTATGGGAGCAACGAGAAACTGTATGGGAGTACATCTCCGATTTTGGCAGGGATATGATCGCGCAATATCAGCTTTTGCCAGATCCGATCAAAGTGCGCGTGGAGGAGACCGTCGAGCGGTTCAGCGAGATGTTGGGCAACATCATCCAGCAGGCGGTGGAAGGGACGGCGGTGGTGATCTCCTACACCTTCAGCTTGGTCTTGGCGATTATAATAATTCCGTTTTGGACCTTTTATTTGCTGTTGGATGCCGATAAAATCTCCTCTTCTCTACATCGCTCTATCCCTCACGTCCTGCGTGAGGACATCTCGAAGATTGTGGTGTTGATTGATACCGTCTTCAACTCCTACCTGCGCGGGCAGTTGTTCTTGGGGATGATCATCGGGATTATTTCCACCATCTTTTTCTCGATTATGGGCGTTAACTTCGCGGTGTTGTTGGGGCTGATCGCCGGGATCTTTGAGATGGTGCCTAACATCGGGCCGGTGCTGGGCGCGATCCCGGCGATCTTGGTGGCGCTATCGCAGAACCCGGTGTTAGCGTTGTGGGTGATGGTTTACGCCTTCGCCGTACAACAAGTTGAGAACCTCTTCATCTCGCCGCAGGTCATCGGTGTGAGCCTGAAATTGCACCCCGTCGTGATCATGGTCGTCTTGGTCATCGGCAGTGAGATCAGCGGGCTGGCGGGTCTCTTCCTGGCCCCCGTCGTGACGGCGGCCTTGCGTGATCTCTTCCGCTACATCTACTATCGCCTGGGGCCGCAGCCGCTCCCGCCGGAGGCGGCGTTGCGGCGCGTGTGGACCGGCGAGCTGTTTGATCTGCGGGTCTGAGCGGCGACTTGCCAAATTTAGCGATTGTTGTATAATTTCAAGCGTTGGGACGGGGCGTGGCGCAGTTTGGCTAGCGCGCTACAATGGGGTTGTAGAGGTCGACGGTTCAAATCCGTCCGCCCCGACAAATAAGATAGAGAGGGCAAAAAAGCGCCCGATTTGACGAACAAGCGTCGTCAAATCGGGCGCTTTTGGGTTGGGTGGAGTTGGCCTGGGGGGAGATCGCGCCGTTTGTGATACTTGATACCCCAAAGCCCCCGTCGCTGCGGACGAGGGCTTTGGGCATTTGCGGGAGGCTCGCGCGGATCTACGGGATGCAAAGCTGTTGCCCAACGGAGAGGTCATTGGAGGTCATCCCGTTGGCCTGGCGGATGGTATCGACGGTGACGCCGTAGCGCTTGGCGATGGCGTAGAGCGTGTTGCCCCGCTCGACGATGTGGGTGGCTTGGCAGGCGGGCGCGGGGGTTGGGGTAGGCGCTGGCGGTGATGTGGGTTCCGGCGTCGCGCCAGTTTCCGGCAATGTGTCCGGCGGCGGCGATTCCGAATCGCATGTAGGGGCGTTTATCTGCCGATTCTTGAAGGTGACCAGGTCGCACGTACCGGTTGCTTCCAAGTTCACACGGTGCGAGGTCGGTGAGATAGCTTCCCAGCCTTCTTTGGGGCGTTCATACACATCGTAGATGCCGGGCGTCAAGCCGTTGAAGCGCGTATGCCCCATGCCATTCGTCCTTTGGATGATGGTGTCTTCCGAAGTGCCATACGCCGGCTTGAGGACAATCTCCCAATCCGCCAGCCCAGACCCATCGAAAATGTCGATCTTGCGCACATCTAAGCAAGCGTACTTAGTGCGGTTCTTGAACCGTACGTGCTCGCAGGTGAAAGGCTCAGTGAGCGGGACCTCATACTCGCTGGACGTGACCGCTTTCCAGCCCGGCTGCATCTCCTCGGAGACGATCCACGTACCTAGGGGCAGCCCCTTGAATTTGAAGTAACCGTTTTGATCGGTGACGGTGGTGAATTCCTCGCCGGTTTCTGTATTGCGCGTCTTGATGACCCACTTATCTAGCCCTTGATCGAGGTGATTGATCTTGTAGCCGTCGATACATCCCAACGGCTCATTAGTGAAATCGACCTGTTGGCACGTCCCCGGCTCGGATAATGTGACGGTCTGGGAGGCGTTGCCGATGGGGCGCCACCAGTCGTGTATCTTCTCTTGTACCGTCCAATCACCCACCGGCAGATCTATGAAGCGCACACACCCGGAAAGACCTGTGGTCTGCGCCTCGCTGGGTTGGGTGCCGTCGTCCCGGATGACGCGGATGTGCCAGCCCGATAGCGGTTGCCCATCTACATCCACCTTGCAGACATCGATACAGCTATCGTGAATCTGTTCATTGACGAAGATGACCTCTTCGCAGATCCCCGCATCCCGAGGTGATTCCAGAACTATCGTCTGTTTGGCCGGAAAGCCCAGGCTGGGAATCCAGCCGATCTTGCTTTCCTCCGTGACGATCCACGTTCCAGGGCGCAGGTCGGTGAATTGGCATTGGCCTAAGCCATTGGTGGTGCACGTGTGTTTCTCCGTCCCATTCGAGATGGTGATCTCCCAGCCGGGAATGCCAACCATGTCAGGCAATCCCAGTTGACCGTTTTTATCTACCTTTTTCACGATTAAACAGGCGGGACGCAGAACCTTATAGCGGATCGGCTCGGCGCACGCGCTGCCCTCACCGCTCAACGGCACTTTGAGCGTGCGGGGTGTGATGTCTAACCAGCCTGCGGGGGCGTCGATGTGAACGACCCACAGTCCGGCGCCCAGGCCGGAGAACATGTAACGCCCATTGGCATCGGCTTGGGTGGTGTGTGTCTTGCCATCTTCCTCCCGGGTGATTCTCACCGTCCATCCCGCGCCGACCGCCTGATGATAGTGATCGATGATGTTGCCTTTGATGCAGGTGCCGCCCACGAAAGGATTGTCTGGATCGGGTGTGGCTTTCCCCGCCGGTTCTGGGCTAGTCGTCTCGCCGGCTGTGCTCGCTTCAGGCTGCGGCGCCGGCTGGACAGCCACGGGTTGCGAAGCGCCGAGATCCGCATTCGCCGGGGATGCGGCCAGGATGGTGCGCACTGACGTCATCAAAGCGGGTAAAATATCCGTCGGAGCGGTGCGCAATAGTTCCTCGGTCTGCGCCGGCATCTGTTCCGCCGTGGCCCTCATTGTTTCGATGATGGTTGAGATTTCGGAGGCGGCGAGGTCTACTCTCCCCAGGGACAATAAGACAATCGCGATAGCGGTTCCCAAACGAATCAAACGTGATTTCATAGTTGAACTCCTTTACTGTGTTATGAGGCATAGATTGGACTTGTGAGATGGGGATTTGAAAACTCAAGCTCGAATGTCCAGCGTCGCCTGGGGCCCCCCTCCACCTGACCGCCGTCCGGTCAGGCGGAGGGGATGGCCTGTGGCAGAGGTCGGGATCGAAGGTGTGCATGAGCTTTGAGCCATTCTTAGATTAACATGCCTTGCGCCCCATCAAATTACGGAAAAGTTGCGAAGCGGTTAAACTATTCTCATCTTTCATATCTTGCTGATTAGAAGAGAGGGCGAGAGAGAGCTATCAACCGGCCGGGGAGATCAATTGAAAGCGCCTCGATTTGTAATAAAATAAGTAGAGAATGCAGTGTTGGGAAGTTACGTAGCCTACAAGTCAAAAACGTGATAGAAAAGGAGTCAAATGGACAAGAATAAGCTGTTTTTTATGCCGATGCAGAATCAAGAGGAGGGACTCGCGTTGTTGGAGAAAATCTTCGATGTGGCGAAGCCGGAGGCCGTCTATGGCGAGCCGGTCACCAAGGGCGAGCACACGGTCATCACCGCCTCGGAGATGTCGGTGGGATTGGGCTTTGGCTACGGGATGGGGGGCGGCGTCGCCCCCGGCCCTGCTAGGGCAAAGAACGAAGAGGACGGTGAGGGTGATGAAAATGAAGCGCCGGGCGGTGAGTATGGCGTCGGTGGGGGCGGCGGAGGCGGCGGCGGCTCCGCCGCGCGCCCGATTGCGGCCATCATCGTCGGGCCGGAAGGCGTCCGCGTCGAGCCGATTGTCGATGTCACCAAGGTGGTGTTGGCCTTCTTCACCGCGTTCGGCAGCATGTTCCTGATGTTCAAGAAGATGCGCCAGGACGGCTAGCGCATCAGCGAAACAGCGAGTGAGCGAATTGCGAATCGCCTACTCGCCCATTCGTTTATTCGCCCATTCGTTCCTTATTCTGGAGGAGGTACTATGTCACTCGGGAAGAAAATCCGCCGCATCGGCGTATTGACCGGGGGCGGGGATTGCCCCGGCCTCAACGCGGTCATCCGCGCGGTGGTCAAGACCGCCATCAACGAGTTCGATTGGGAGGTGTTCGGCATCGAGGACGGCTTTGAGGGGCTGATTCAGCCGGGCAAGGTGCGCCTCTTGCGCATGGCGGATGTGCGCGGCATCCTGACGCGCGGCGGGACGATCTTGGGTACGACCAACCGCGCCGACCCGTTCAGCTACGAGGTGGAGACGGTGGAGGGCGAGACCAAAGTCTTCGATGTCTCCGATGACGTCGTCCGCCACGCCGAGGTGCTGGGCCTGGATGCGCTGATCGTCATCGGCGGCGATGGCTCCCTGCGTATCACCCAGGAGTTGATTGACAAGGGCCTGCGCGCCGTCGGCGTGCCCAAGACCATCGACAACGACCTCCAGGCCACAGTCATCACCTTCGGCTTCGATACGGCGGTCAACACCGCGATGGAAGCGCTGGATCGGCTGCACACCACCGCCGAGAGCCATCACCGCGCCATCATCCTGGAGGTGATGGGCCGCGACGCGGGCTGGATCGGGCTGAAGGCCGGCATCGTTGGGGACGCGGACGTCATCCTGATCCCGGAGATCCCCTACGATATCGAGTGCGTGCTGGAGAAGTTGGCCGCGCGCAATCGCCAGGGCGCGAAGTACAGCATCATCGTCGCGGCGGAGGGCGCGCGCCCCGTCGGCGGCGAGGTCGTCTATCAGCAGCACCGCGAGGTGGGCGGGATGCAGCGGCTGGGCGGCGTGGGCGAGGTGGTCGCGGCTCAGATCCGCGAGCTGAGCGACGTCGAGGTGCGCGTCACTGTGTTGGGGCACTTGCAGCGCGGCGGATCCCCTTCGGCCTTTGATCGCCTGCTGGCGACGCGCTTCGGCGCGATGGCCGTGCATCTTGTCGCCGAGGGCAAGTCGGGCGAGATGGTGGCACTGAAGGATGAGCGCATCATCTCCGTGCCGATCCAAGAGGCCATCGCGAAGCAGAAACTGGTGCCGTTGGATAGCGACATCATCACAACGGCGTTTGGTCTGAAGGTGTGCCTGGGCAACCGCCGCGAGTTTATCGAGGATTTGATCGCGCAGCAGGCGCGGGAGAAAGGGGCGGGATGAGCGGCGGCATGCCGCTCTTCGATCACTTTGGGATACTGGCGCCGCTCTACGAGCGTGTAATTCGGCCCGGCGATGTCGCCACGCTGCGCCGGCTGGTCGATCCGCGTCCGACGGATCTGCTCTTAGACGTCGGCGGCGGCACCGGGCGGATCGCGCAGCACTTTCGGGGGGATGTGGATCACATCTGCGTGGTCGATCTCTCCTGGGGGATGTTGTGGGAGGCGCGCGCGAAATCCAAGTTGGGCGTCTGTCAGGGGCGCGTCGAGCGGCTGCCCTTTCGCGATGGCGCGTTTCCGCGTATCATCGCCGTGGATAGCTTCCATCATTTCCAGCATCACGCGCGGGGCGCGCGCGAGTTGGTGCGCGTCTTAGCGCCCGGCGGGCGACTGGTCATCGAGGAGCCGGACGTGCGGCGATGGGCCGTCAAGTTGGTGGCCTGGGCCGAGCGGCTGGCCCTGATGCGCAGCCATTTCTATCCGCCGCGCGCCCTGCTGCGCTTCTTCGGCGGCCCCGGCCTGCGCGTCAGCCTGCACGAGGACACGAGCGTCAACTTCTGGCTCGTGGTCGAGAAGATGAAAGAGGAGGGTGTGTAGTCAGGCGCGCAATGCAATGCCGTCGCAAGGGTAAATAAAAAGCGCCCCGGCCAGCGATTGAAATCTCGCTGCGGGGCGCTTTTGACTTTCCGACCTTCGACTCTCTCCGCTACAGTTGCCCGCTCTTCATAAACATCGAGGGCGGGAAGTTATAGCCGTGGCGCTTGAGCACGTCATCGAAGTTGGGGCGCACGCCCGTGGGGCCGTGATAGCCCGTGACCTTGCCATCCTTGGTGTCGCCCTCATCGAAGAATTTGTAAATATCCTGCATCACGACCGTCTCGCCCTCCATCCCCATCACCTCGGTGATTTGGATGACCTTGCGGCTGCCATCGCGGAGGCGGCTGGTCTGCACGATCATATGGATGGCGGAGGCGATCTGGCGGCGCACGGTGAAGAGCGGCAGATCCGCGCCGGCCATCAATACCAGGGTCTCGAGGCGGCTGATGCAGTCGCGCGGCGTGTTGGCGTGGATGGTGGTCATGCTGCCATCGTGGCCCGTGTTCATCGCCTGGAGCATATCCAACGCCTCGCCGCCTCGGCACTCGCCCACGACGATCCGCTCCGGGCGCATCCGCAGCGCGTTGATCACGCAATCGCGGATCGTGACCTCGGAGGGGGCGGTGGGTGTGGGCTTTTTGGTCTCCAGCCGCACCACGTTCCGCTGCCGAAATTGCAGCTCGGCGGCGTCCTCAATGGTCACCGTGCGCTCGTGGCTGGGGATGAAGTTGGAGAGGATGTTGATCAGGGTCGTCTTCCCGGAGCCGGTGCCGCCGGAGACGATCATATTGCGGCGGGCGACGACCGCGCCCTCCATAAACTTCGCCATATCCTCATTGAGCGAGCCGAATTTTAGCAGATCTTTGACGGTGAGCTTGTCCCGGGAGAATTTTCGGATGGTGATGTTGGGACCATCGATGGCGCAGGGGCGGATCACGGAGTTGACGCGGGAGCCATCGGGCAGGCGGGCATCGATGAGCGGATGCTCCGGGTCGGCGGTGCGGCCTAACGGCAGCACGATGCGCTTGACGATGCGCTCCACGTGATCGTCATCTAAGAACTTGTACCCGCTTTCCTTCAGGCGTCCGCCGCTCTCCACAAAGATGACGTACGGCCCGTTGACCATAATCTCGGTCAGGCTATCTTGATCGATGAGCGGTTGGATCGGCCCGAAGCCGAAAATCTCGTTCATCACATTCTCGTAAAATTCCTCTTTGGTGACATTTTTCGGCATGCGGAAGCTGGAGCTGTTGATAAGCTGATCCAATTTCTCGATGACCTGTTTCTCGCGCTCCGGCGTGCGATCCAGCGGGAGATCCAGCGACAGATTGGGCGCTAAGAATTTCTTGCGCAGATTGTCCGCGATCTGGATCTGGAGGCGCATCGTGGCGGCGCGATCCTCTCTGATGAAGCCGCGCTGGGGCGACACATCCTCCGGTTCCGGCACGAGGGGTTTGAGGAAATCTTCGCGATCCTCTTCTTTCTTCTTGGGTTGGGGTTTTGGCTTCGGCTTGGGTTGGGGGGATGTAGGCTCGGCTTCTTGTTCATCTTTGCGTCTGAAAAATGACATCTCTTGGCCTCCTAGGACATTAGAACATTGGACGTTATCCGTCCGCCGACGTTATCGTACGAGGTAACTTGGACTGCGGATTATGTGATTGTAGAAGATAATAGCATGTGTCTGTGGGGTGTCAAACTAGATTTTCGTGGATGGTCTTTGTGCATTGAAAGGGTGTCTGGGGCGCCTTGGAAACAATGTTAAATTTGAAATCACCTCACCCGCAACGTAATCTACAGGGAGTGTGGGTCTGATGAAGTTGACGGAAGGGGCTAAAACTGCCAAGAGATTGTTTTGTAATCCCCACTCACTTGCACCTCTGTCGAGCGGACTATAATTGAGAATGGATTGGACATTGTCCGACTTTTTACGTTTTACGCAATACGAAATACGCACTATCATTCAATTGTTGATTTGAAATGCAAATCTCACAGGAGGAACTTCTTATGACGAATCGAATTGTGCTGATCGGCGCGGGAAGCGCGATGTTTGGCCTGGGCATGTTGGGCGATATCTTCAATCGCCCGTCGTTGGCCGGGAGCACGGTGGTGCTGCACGACATCAACCCCGATGCGCTGGCTCGCGTCGAGGGCCACGCGCGCCAATATGTCGAGGCCGAGGGCTTGGACTACGAGATCGTCGCGACGACCTCGCGAGAAGAAGCGCTGACGGGCGCCGATTTCTGCATCATCTCCATCGAGATCGGCGACCGCTACGAGTTGTGGGAGCAGGATTGGACCGTCCCGCTGCAATATGGCATCCCCCAGGTCTACGGCGAGAATGGGGGGCCGGGTGGCTTCTTCCACGCGCTGCGCATCATCCCGCCGATTTTGGACATCTGCGCGGATATTCAAACCATCTGTCCGGAGGCCCACGTGCTCAACTTGAGCAACCCCATGATGCGCATCTCCCACGCGGTGCACACTAAGTTCCCCAAGCTCCGCTATGTGGGCCTTTGCCACGAGATCGCCTCGCTGCCCTATCACCTGCCCCGAATGCTGGGCACGCCCTTCTCCAACCTGGAGATCCAGGCTGGGGGCTTCAACCACTTTAGCGTGTTGCTGAAAGCGCGCTACAAGGACACGGGCGTGGACGCTTATCCCGACATCCGGGCGAAGGCGCCGGACTATTTGGCCGGCCTGCCTGGCCTGGGCCTCTTCCACGTCATTTTGGAGCGCTTCGGCCTGCTGCCCATCACCGTCGATAGCCACTTCGGCGAGTACATCCAGTGGGCGCAGGATGTGGTGGATCATCGCGGTATTTTGGATTATTACCGCAACTACAAGGCGAGCTGCCTGGAGCCGCCGGCCCCCCCGCAGGAGCGCTTGGCCGCCGGCACCGGCGAGGAGGAGGGCTGGTCCGTGATTGACATCATCGATGCGCTGGCCGCCGGTAAGCGCTACGATGTGCTGGCGATCAACGTGCCCAACGATGGCCTGATCGACAATCTGCCCGCCGATCAGGTCGTGGAGGCGCCGGGCGTCATCGATGCGGACGGCATCCACGGCGTGAAGTTGGGCGCGCTGCCCGCCGGATTCGCCGGCCTGCTGATGAACCAGGTCGCGATCAACCGCATGACGACGGAGACCGTCCTCACCGGATCCCGCGAGATCGCGCTGCAAGCCTTGCTGGTTGATCCGGTCGTCAACAGCTTCCACGCGGCCAAGCAATTGTTGGATACGATGCTGGATTACCAGGCGGAGTACCTGAGCTACATCAAGTAATTGGCCGCCGAGCCTTAGACTTTTTGACTTTAGACAACTTTCAACCTTCAACCTGTAACTTGCAACTTGTAACTTGCAACTTGTAACTTGTAACTTGTAACTTGTAACTTGTAACTTATTTTGAGGAGTGCATAGATGACATCTTGGCAAATCACCGAGACGACGTTTGACCCCCAGGACTTACATCACAAAGAGACGATTTTCACCATCGGCAACGGCTATTTGGGCGCGCGCGGCGCCTTCGAAGAGGGTTATCCCGGCGAGCAGGCGCTCACGCTCGTGCATGGCGTCTTCGATGACACGCCCATCGTCAACACGGAGTTGGCGAACGCGCCCCACTGGCTCCAGCTCGTGATCCTGATCGACGGCGAGCGCTTCCGCATGGATCGCGGCGAGGTGCTGGACTATCATCGCGCCTTAGATCTACGGACGGGCGTGCTGACGCGCGAACTCCGCTGGCGCAGCCCGGCGGGCCACACGGTGGATCTGGCCTTCGAGCGCTTCGCCAGCCTGGCGGACGAGCACGTCCTGGCCGCGCGCTGTCGCATCACCGCGGTCGATTTCGAGGCGCCGACCGAGATCGAGGTGCGCGCCGGCCTGCCCGGCTTCGTGGATAACAGCGGGCGCCTGCACTGGTCGTGGGTGGATCAAGGAATTATAGACGAATCGAGTGCTTATCTCACCGTGCGCACGCGCCACACCGGGATCGACCTGAGCGCGGCGTGTCATCTCCACGTGACCGGCGCCGAGGCCGGCGCGCAGGTGTGCGATTGCGATTGGACGCCGACCGTCGTGGCGCGCGCGAAGCTCGCTCAGGGGCAGACCCTCACCGTCGATAAGCTCATCACGATGTACACCGCGCGCGATACCGACGATCCGCAGGGGGCGGCCATCTCGGCGCTGAAGGACGCAGCAGCCGCCGGCTACGATGCCCTGCGCGATGCCAACGACGCCGTCTGGGCCGCGACCTGGGAGGCCAGCGATGTCCTTATCGAAGGGGACGAGGAAGCGGCGCGGGCCGTGCGCTTTAGTCTCTTTCATTTGCTGATCGCTGCGCCGCGCCACGATGAGCGCGTGAGCATCGCGGCCAAATCGCTGAGCGGCGAGGGCTACTTCGGGCACGTCTTCTGGGATACGGAGATCTTTATGCTGCCCTTCTTCATCTACACCCAGCCGGAGATCGCGCGCAACATGTTGATGTACCGCTATCATACGTTGGAGGGCGCCCGGCAGAAGGCGACAGCGCAGGGCTATCAGGGCGCGATGTTCGCGTGGGAGAGCGCGCGCACCGGCCGGGAGACGACCCCGCGCTGGGTGCCCGGCCCGGATGGCGACCTGATCCGCATCTGGTGCGGCGATATCGAATTGCACATCACCGCCGACGTGGCCTACGCCATCATCCACTACTGGCGCGTCACCGGCGATGACGCCTTCATGCGCGACTACGGCGCTGAGGTGGTCTTGGACACTGCGCGGTTTTGGGCTAGTCGGGCCGAGTGGCGCGCCGATGCCGGACGCGGCGCAGGGCGCTACGAGATCACCGACGTCATCGGCCCCGATGAGTACCACGAGCGCGTGGACAACAACGCCTTCACCAATCGCATGGCCGTCTGGCACCTGGAGACCGCGCTGGAGATCCTCGATTGGCTGACGGCGCATCATCCCCAGCGGGCGGAGGCGCTGCGCGCGGCGATAGAGCTTTCGGAGGCGGCGTTAGATCACTGGCGGGATGTGATCGCCAAGATGTACATTCCCTACGACGAAGCGACGGGATTGATCGAGCAATTTGAGGGCTTCTTCGATCTGACCTCGGTGGATCTGGAGGCGTACGAGCCACGGGATAGGTCGATGCAGGCGCTGTGGGGCGTCGCGGAGACGCAGGCGTACCAGGTGCTCAAGCAGCCCGACGTGCTGATGTTGCACTATCTATTGCCGGACGCCTATC